>JAFEEI010000053.1 GCA_018241205.1 Pseudomonadota bacterium | reverse complement strand
GCGCATTTCGCCGATGAGCACCACATCGGGGTCCTGGCGGAGGGCGCTGCGGAGCGCCTTTTTGAAGCTGTGGGTGTCGGCGTGGATCTCGCGCTGGTTCACCACGCAGCGGCGGTGCTTGTGCACATACTCCACTGGATCTTCGATGGTGAGGATGTGCAGGGGCTCCTCGGCGTTGATCTTGTCCACCATGGCCGCGAGGGTCGTGGACTTGCCGGAGCCGGTCACGCCCGTCACGAGCACGAGGCCGCGGGGCTTGTCGCAGAGGGACTGGACCACCGGAGGCAGGCCCAGCTGCTCGAAGCTGCGGATCTTCTCCGGGATGGTGCGGAAGACGCCCGCCGTCGCGCCCTGCTGGTTGAACACATTGGCGCGGAAGCGGGCGACGCCCTGCAGGCCGAAGGAGAAGTCCACTTCCAGGTCCTCTTCGAGGCGGTGCTTCTGCTGGTCGGTCATGACGCCGTAGCAGAGCCAGCGGGTCTGGGCCGCGTCCAGCTGGGGCAGCTTGAGCGGCACCATGCGACCGTCAATGCGGATCTGGGGCACGGTCTCCACGGTGATGTGGAGGTCGGTGCCGCCGTACTCCACCATCGTCTTCAGCAGCTGCTGGAGGGGGACGACATATTGGTTGTTGCTGTCGCTCATGGGAGCTCCCTAAACATTCCAGCTGGTTAGACGACGGTCTCGCGCGCCACTTCTTCCATGTTGGTCATGCCGCTCATGATCTTGTAGCAGCCGGAGCGGCGCATGGTGATCATGCCTTCCTTCACGCCCTGCTCGCGCAGCTCCAACGCCGACGCGCCGGTGAGGATCATGTCCTTCAGAGTCTCGCTCATCTCGAGCACTTCGTAGACCGCGACGCGGCCCTTGTAGCCGCGCTTGCCGCAGGTCTCGCAGCCGCGCCCGTGCATGACGGTGACGCCCTTGTTGATCTCATCCTCCGTGAAGCCGAACTTGAGCAGGGCCTCCGGTGGCGGATGGTGGGGGTCGGGCTCCTTGCAGGTGGCGCACACGCGGCGGATGAGGCGCTGGGCCGCGATCACATTCACCGAGGTCGCCACGAGGAAGGGCTCCACGCCCATGTCGATGAGACGTGTGATACCGCCGATGGCATCATTGGTATGCAGCGTGCTGAAAACAAGGTGGCCGGTGAGCGCTGCTCGCACAGCGATCTCCGTAGTCTCCAGGTCGCGCATTTCCCCGATCATGACCACATTCGGATCTCCGCGCAGGATGCTGCGCAGACCGGTGCCGAAAGTGAGGCCGATTTCGGGCTTCACCGCGATCTGCACGATACCTGGCATCTTGTACTCCACCGGGTCTTCGATGGTGATGATGTGGCCATAGCTGTTTTTATTGCGATGCCCGATCAGTGCCGCCATCGAGGTCGATTTTCCCGAGCCGGTGCCGCCGACGAAAATCACCAGACCGCGCTTGCTCATGACGACATCTTTAAGTATTTGCGGCAAACCCAAATCATCGAACTCGGGAATCTTGGTGGTAATCGTCCGCAGCACCATGCCGACGCGTTGCTGCTGGACAAACGCATTGACGCGGAAACGTCCGATTCCTGCCGGATTGATCGCGAAATTGCATTCCTGGCTCGCTTCAAATTCAGCTGCCTGTTTTTCATTCATAATTGCCCGGGCGAGCATTTCGGTATGCTGTAGTGATAGCGATTGCTGCGACACCGGCGTCATTTTTCCGTCAATTTTCATCGCCGGTGGAAATCCGGCGGTGATAAACAAATCGGATGCTTTTTTACTAAGCATTAAGCGCAGCAGATCCGACATAAATTTTGCAGCTTGTTCTTTATCCATCGCGTACTCCCGGAATTTTAATCCAATGCATCGGCCAGTTAGCCCCTGAAATTATCTTTATTCGCCGCTTGCGTTCTGGCCTCGGCCATCGAAATCATATTGCGTTTCACCAAATCGGTCAGATTCTGGTCCAATGTCTGCATACCGGCATTCTGCCCCGTCTGAATTGCCGAATACATTTGCGCAACCTTACCTTCGCGAATCAGATTGCGGATCGCCGGCGTACCGATCATGATTTCGTGTGCCGCCATGCGTCCCTTGCCGTCCTTGGTGCGCAACAGCGCCTGAGAAATGACCGCACGCAACGATTCGGACAGCATCGCGCGAATCATTTCCTTTTCTTCGGCGGGAAAAACATCGATGACACGATCGATCGTCTTGGCGGCAGAGCTGGTGTGCAACGTGCCGAAAACCAAATGCCCGGTCTCTGCTGCCGTCATCGCCAGCCGTATGGTTTCCAAGTCACGCAATTCGCCCACCAGAATAATATCCGGATCTTCACGCAACGCTGAACGTAATGCATTGGAGAAACTCAGCGTGTCCCTGCCAACCTCACGTTGATTGATCAGGCATTTCTTGCTTTCATGCACAAACTCGATCGGATCTTCGAGTGTCAGAATGTGACCGTATTCGTTTTCATTGATGTCGTTGATCATGGCCGCCAGCGTGGTCGATTTACCCGAACCGGTGGGTCCCGTCACCAAGACGACGCCGCGCGGCTGTTTGGCAATCTCGGCAAAAATCTTAGGCGCTTTGAGATCCTCCAGGCTCAATACTCTGGATGGAATCGTCCGCATCACTGCGGCAGCACCGCGTTGTGTATTAAAGGCATTGACACGAAAACGCGCGAGATTGGGAACAGCGAAGGAAAAATCACATTCCAGATGTTCTTCATAAAATTTCCGCTGACCATCGTTCATAATGTCGTAAACCATCGCATGGACTTCCTTATGATCCATCTCCGGTAAATTGATGCGCCGGATTTCGCCATGCACCCGGATCATCGGCGGCATCCCGGCCGATAAGTGCAAATCCGAGGCGCTATTTTTAACCACGAATGCAAGCAGCTCTACTATATTCATTGCGACATCCTCATGTGACAGTGCAGAAAGTAACGTGAAACGTTCGATAAGAATCGATCAAAAACTATCAGGACTTGAATCAGTTCGCTTGTTAACGGACAAGGTCAATCAAAAATTGAATGAGGCGGGTTTAAATACTTGGACTTTCACCGTACCGGTTTCATGCGGTCTGATTGACGGCATCGCTGATTCGATTGGCCCAGACTGTGGCCTCCAGTTCCAGCTTTGTGAATTCTTCCCTATTGAGAAATCCCAGCCCGGAAAGCATTGATGACACTATTTCCGTTTCCCCTTTCTCATATGCCTCGATCAATGCAAGTTGATAGCCTAAAGGTCCGCGGCGATTCAGCAGGGCTTCACTCATGTCTTTTTGTATGCTGAGCGTACCGACAAGCTCGGACATTTCTATCCCCAGCAACGTGTCCAGCAACGACAGCACACCGACCATGAACGCGCGATCCTGATGATTCTTATCGTGCGGGCGATCGGCTATTGCAATGGACTCGAGCAATTTCCCACGGACAGCCGCAGTCTGCATTAATGCATCGGATGAACCGCCGTCTCTCTGTTTGGCGGCGTAGAGCAGAATCTGCACCCAACGCTGCAACTGCTTCCGCCCGATGATCATGATGGCTCGCTTAATCGAGTTAATCTTACTTGTTGGCATGCCGTTTGCGGCCGAATTCACCATGCGCAACAGGTTATAACTCAAGCCGGGCTGAAATTTGAGCTCATTCTCAATGTTACTCACTTCACCGTCTTTCACAATCAGCAACAAAAGCTTCAACAGCGATAACTTGGACGGATCGATCCGTTTTCCCGCAATGATTTCCGGTTTGGCAAAATAAAATCCTTGCAACATTTGGAAATTCAATGCGATGCAATTTCTGGCGATCTCCAGACTCTCAACTTTTTCAGCCAGCAGTAACACCGGCCAGCGCCTTAATTTCTTGATCAGACCGAGCAAATCGGGCCGGTTTAATGCCGTGATATTGATCTTCACCACATTGATGAGCGGCATAATACGATCGAAGCGCGTATCCAGGTGGGTAACATTGGACAGTGCCAGTTGATAGCCTTTTTGTTTCAAGAATGAACAGCGATGGATGATCTCATCGTTGATTTCCACACTTCTTAAAATTTCCAGAACCACATGCTTTTGAGGCAGCATGCAAATGGAATCATTCAATAATAGCTTGGCATCGACCTTAATAAAACCGCGCCGCTTGCCAATGACATTTTCTATACCTAACTGCCCATAAGTATCGATGATGACATTCGCCGAAGCTGCGGAGTTATCGGTTATCGTGACTACGTTTTGTTGATCGGAGCGAAATAAAAGCTCATAGGCAACTAAATTCTGTTTGTTATCAAGTATCGGTAACCGGCCGAGATAAACTTCCATCTCTTATACTCCTATCTCTTCATGCGACTTGCTGACTGTGGTTTATCGTCTCGAATCGAGTCAACTTGAATCTTCAGTTTCACAACCACAAGATACTGCAACTATGAGATTATTTGGCAGAACCAATACGAATCGGCCGATTAGCGTATCGCATTGAACACCTCAATGACTTGCAGTCTCGCCACTGTCATTACCGATTCGACAATCTCGGCCGATAGCCCCAGAAAACTCCAGGCTTGCAGTGCGCGGTCGGAAATTTTTTCTTCTTGATCGATCCGCTGATTGGTGCATGGCTGGATATAGCTCGCAATATTCACGGCTGCGCACAGTGTGCTGGCGTCATACTGAAATTCTTTCTCCTGCATTGGATTGAATTGATATTCAACCATCTTGCGAATATTGAGCGGCAGTTTCCATTGCTTCAACAGCTCACCACCCAATTGCGCATGGGTAAAACCGAAGATCTTGCGTTCCGCTTGGATAACCGCATCTTCGCCCTGACTCATACAGCCCAATACCATTGCCGATTCCTTCGGATATCGATTGAAAAGAATTAACCACCCTACACCGTGTAACAACCCGGCAATAAAAAACCGCCCCCGGCTGTCGACACTGGAGGCCAGCAGGCGCGCAATCACTCCGCATGTAATACTGTAATTCCAGAAAGTATCCATATCGACCAAATCGGATGGAATATCCTTGAATGTGGAAGTCACTGATGACGCAAGAACAAGATTACGCAACTCTTTCTGTCCAACGATCGATATCGCTTTTAAAACAGTTTCCACTTTCCCGGAAAAGCCGAAATAGGTACTGTTGGCAAACCTCAACAACTTTGCTGTAAGTGCGGGATCGCTGGAAATTACATGCTCCAATTCGGTATTGGTCGCCTCTCCGGAATCGATTAAATCATTAATGCGCATAACCACATCGGGTAAGGAAAAGATTGAACGGACGTTGGCAACTATCGTGCGTGGATCATCCATGGATGTCTCTGTTAAGAAGAAATAAAAGGGAATGGGTCTTAGGAAATTAAGCAGCCCCTAAGATAAACCAAATGAGGCTGGATGATGCTGAGGATTAAGCGGGGAAAACTAGCGGATTTCGTCGAGAAGAATCACCGGCATGGATACTACCGACTACCGGATTCTTTATTCTGATTTTGCGGAAACAAGCATTTGATATTTTGCCAGCAGTTGTTCTTTACTTTCTATTTTATCGGGATTGACCGAGATGCAATCAACCGGACATACTTCGACGCATTGCGGTTCATTGTAGTGCCCGACACATTCGGTGCACAGCGCCGGATCAATCTGATAGATTTCTTCGCCTTGCGAAATCGCGCCGTTAGGGCATTCAGGTTCGCAAACATCGCAATTGATACATTCGTCGGTAATGATTAACGCCATTTGAATTCTCTTAATACTAGCTAACTATTTTTTCGCGCAGCTTCTTCGCAACCAAGGGATGCACGAAGGTATCGGCGTTACCGTCGAGCGAAGCAATTTCACGCACCATGGTGGCTGAAATGAACATATATTGTTCGGACGGCGTCATGAACAAAGTCTCAACATCGGGATACAAGCCACGATTCATGCCCGCCATCTGGAATTCATACTCAAAATCGGACGCGGCGCGTAAACCACGCAAAATAATGCGCGCATTCTGCTGTTGCAGAAAATGCATCAGCAAACCGGAAAAAGACATGATTTTGACATTCGCACAATCCGACAAGACTTCCCGCGCCATTTCCACGCGTTCTTCCAAGGTAAAAAACGGCTTCTTACTGCTGCTCACCGCAACCGCCACCACAACTTGATCGAATAAACGCGCGGCCCGCCGGACAAGGTCTTCATGTCCGCGGGTTATCGGATCAAAGGTGCCGGGATAAATCGCTTTATCCATGCTGCGCCAGTTCCAGAAGCTGATAATGCACGGTACCGGCTTTTGCCTTGCGCCGTACACTCCACGATACATCCGGAGTCCAATGTCCCTTGGTTTCCGTATAAACCAACCCGCCCAGTGCAAGATGGCTTGGCAATAAAGTCAGCAATTCCGGCAACAACGCCAGACGATAAGGGGGATCGAGAAAAACGACATCAAATTTCCGCGTATCCGATTTCAAAAAGTTCATGGCATTCATCATGATCAACTCAACCTGAGTTGCCTGTAATTTTTCCTTATTTTCTCGCAACATGCGATAGATTGCAGCACCCTCATCGACCATCACCGCCAATGCTGCACCGCGCGATGCCGCTTCAAAACCCAGCACACCGCTTCCGGCAAACAGATCGAGACAGCGCATGCCGCTTAAATCCTGCCCCAGCCAATTAAACAGTGTTTCACGGATCCGATCGGCAGTGGGTCTTAAATCAGGGTTTTCGGGAAAAGCCAACAAGCGGCTACGCCATTGGCCGCCGATAATACGAACTTTTCCGCGAGCTGATGCCATCGATGTGAACGCTATTCAATCGCACCCACGATCACCGTCACCATGCCGTCAGGCTGGATTCGCCGCTGGAATGCCTGATGGATCTGTTCGGTGGTGACCGCTTCAACGGCTTCCAGATAATCCGTTAAGTAAGTCAGCGGTAAACGATAAAAACCGATGATGGATAAAAAACCCAATATCTTGCTATTGCTGTCGATCCGCAGTGGAAAACCGCCGATGATATTTTGCTTTGCCGACTTCAGTTCTTCTTCAGTCGGACCATTGGCGACAAATTCCTTAAGCACTTTGTTCGTTAAGGTCAAGGCTTCTTCCGATTGCTCCTTTTTGGTTTGCAAGCCGATTTGAAACGGCCCTTGCTCTTTATAAGGGGAAAAGAAACTATACACACTGTAAGCCAAACCGCGTTCCTGGCGAATCGCTTCCATCAAGCGTGAAACAAATCCTCCCCCGCCGAGGATGTGATTGCCGACCAACAGCGGAAAATAATCCGGATCGCTGCGCCGCAATCCCGGATAGGCCATTTGGATGTGGCTTTGCGTTGCCGGATGAGGAATTCTTTTGATTCCCGCAACTGGTATCGATACCGGCGGTATTTCCGTGCTCGATCCGTCAGCGGATAATTTTTCCGTTAATTGCTCCGCAATCGCCGCCGCTTCAGATCGGGTGACATCGCCCATGATAGCGATCACCGCATTCTTGGCGACATAATAAGCACGATAAAAAGACACCAAGTCTTCCCGCTGCAGCCGGTTCAACGTATCAATTTCACCCATTTCATTGAGTCCATAGGGATGAGAACCATACAGCATTTTCATCAATTCACGTTCGCCGATGTAATCCGGTTTAGTGCTGGATTCCTTGATACTGGCGATGGTTCTTGCTTTTTCCCGCAGCATGACATCATGCGGAAATTCCGGCTGCTGAATAACGCGCGCCAAGATATCCAGCGCCTGCTTGCGCTCCCGCTCGCTGCTTAAGGTACGCAAGGCCATACCAGAACGGTCGCGGTCAAATTGGCTTTTCAATTGCGCGCCGACGTCAGCCAGTGCAGTGGCGATCTGATCCTCCGACAACCCGCCCGCGCCAAGATTCAGCAAATGTTGAACCAGACTGGCGCAACCGGATTTACTGGCAGTATCCATGCCGCTGCCGGCGGCAAATTCGACACTGACGTCCAATATCGGCAGGTCATGATTCTCAACAAAATATACATGTGCGCCGGAAGCGGTTTGCCAAGATTGGATCGGCAATGTAGCCCAGGTCCATTGAGAAAAAAAACCAAACAACACGATAAAAACGAACTGCTTTATTTGCACCTGAGCCTCCTACAACGAACATATTCAGAGTAAATATCCAAGGAAAAACAAGCCTGCACCAAGATCAACCGCTATTGCGCAGACCGGCCGTCACCCCATTGATGGTCAGATGAATGGAGCGTTTGACCTCTTCACTATCTTCCCCCGAACGGTAACGGCGCAGCAATTCCACCTGCAAGTGATTGAGCGGATCGATATACGGCGTTCTATTGCGGATGCTGCGCGCCAACGTCGGATTGTCCTGCAGCAATTCGGTATGGCCGGTCACGGCGAACAGCCATTTTTGACTCCTTGCGCGCTCCTCTTGAATACGCCCGAAAATCTGCTCCCGCAACGCAACATCCTCGACCAGCTCCGCATAACGTGACGCAATACCCATATCCGTCTTGGCCAGCACCATGTCCATGTTCGATAACAATGTCTGCATGAAGGGCCATTCCTGGTACATTTCCTGCAATAACGCCAACCCGTGTCCATTTTGCTCTTCATGATTGACAAAGGCTTCCACCGCATGACCGAAACCATACCAGCCGGGGAGCATCATGCGGCTCAAACTCCAGCTGAACACCCAAGGAATCGCACGTAAATCTTCAATCGCGTCGGAATTCTTGCGCGAAGGGGGTCTGCTGCCGATGTGCAATCCGGCCATCTCCCGGATCGGCGTCGATTCCAGAAAAAATTGTTTAAACCCGGGAGTTTCATACACCAAGTCACGGTAAGCCGCAAAAGAAGCGGAGGCCAGTTGCTCCATCGTCCGGTAATAGCGTTCTGCATTCGCGCCGAGGGAGTCGTAACTCAACAGCGTCGCTTCCATGGTCGCCGCCACCAGTGTTTCAAGGTTGCGGCGGCCAATTTCAGGCTCGGCATATTTACTGCTGATCACCTCACCTTGCTCGGTGACGCGGATTTGACCATTCACGCTGCCCGGCGGTTGCGCCAGAATACTCTGATAGCTGGGTCCGCCACCGCGCCCCACGGTACCGCCGCGGCCGTGAAACAGGCGTAATTCCACTTTGTGTTTGGCAAAAACCTTGGTGAGTTCGATCTCGGCTTTATAAATTTCCCAGTTCGATGTGATAAAACCGCCGTCTTTGTTGCTATCCGAATAACCGAGCATCACTTCCTGCACATTACCGCGCGAATTCAGCAGCTTGCGATAGTACGGCAAGGAAAACAACTGATCCATGATGGCGCTGCAGCTGCGCAGATCGGAGATGGTTTCAAATAACGGGATGATATTAAGCTGCAGTTGCGGATTTTCTCCCGCTTGCAGCAAGCCGGATCGCTGTAACAGCAAGGCCACTTCCAGCACATTAATGACACCGGTCGTCATCGATATGATGTAATTCGTCATCGCTGCACGGCCGAAGCGACGATGAATTTCAGCCGTGCATTGCAAAATCCGCAGCTCGGATTGCGCCAATTCTGAGAAATCGCCGAACGAAGCCAGCGCCGGCCGTGGTTGGCTAATCTCTGCAAGCAGCCAGTCAATGCGCTCTTTCTCGCTCAATTGCAGGTAATCTTTCCGCTTCGTGCTGTGTTCGAATAGTTCACTGACGACCTGTTCATGGATTTTGCTGTGCTGGCGCATATCCAGCGGAGCCAAATGAAAACCGAACACATCCACGGCACGACGCAGATTGCGTACCGCACCGCGCGCTATCCAGGAAGATTTGTGTTGCTTCAGGGAATCAATAATGGCATTGAGATCGTGCAAAAATTCGGTGCTACTGGAATAAGGTGCCCTGGGTTCGGCCGGTGTGTATTGCGTCACCTGATGACCCAATTGATGCGCGGTTGCAACCAAGCGCGCGGCAATACTGAGAAAAATCCGCCGGTACGGTTCATCGGACCGATTAGGAATATCCGGTGCGGTAGCGGTCAATTGCTTAACTTCATCGCTGACATGCACGATTTGTTCGGTCAGACTCATGGAGCGGCCGATTTTTTGCACGGCGTCGATATAAAAATCCAATGCTACCGACGATTGGCGCTCCACCGCACGCAGCATGACATCGTGCGTGACGAACGGATTGCCGTCGCGATCGCCGCCGATCCAGCTGCCGATACGCAAAAACGAGGTCACCGGCGGAATATCATGCGCCAGACGACGCTCGAGCAAATCTTCTATTTTTGCGTAAATGTAGGGAATTTCACTCAAAAACGTGTAGCTGTAATAAGCCAGCCCATTTTCAATCTCATCATAGACTGACAGGCGGCTTGGCCGCAGCATACGCGTTTGCCATAAAATTTGGATGGTGGCCCGCAGCCCTTCTTCGTTATGGCGTAATTCGTTCGGTGTCAATTCGGTCAGCGCGCGTTCTTTCAGCAGACGCTCGATCGCCAATTGGCAATCCAATATGCTCCGGCGTTGCACTTCCGTCGGATGCGCCGTGAGCACGGGTGAAACCAGGGCTTTGTTAAAAAACTCAGTCAGAACGGCATGTTCATTTCCGTTCGCCAGCACACGTTCCAGCGCCAGCGTTACACTGCCTTCCTGCGGTGAGGACCCGGCGCGCAAATGCGCACGCCGCCGCCGGTTGTGATGCACATCTTCCGCGATATTGGACAGCAATGAAAAATAACTGAACCCGCGGACCACAGACAATGAGTCTTTATCGCTCAAGCGGTTGAGTATCGCATCCAGCTCTTCGCGCGCCTTGAGGTCCTGATCGCGATGAAAACGAATCGCGGTTTGACGTATATTCTCCACCAGCTCGAAAGCGCCATCGCCATCTTGTTCGCGTAACGTATCGCCCAGCAAACGGCCAAGAAAACGAATATCCTCGCGTAACGGTGAGTCCTTATCACTGACTAATTTACTATTGATACCATTATTCCCTGAATCAGCCGCGCTCATCGCATTAACGTACCCACGATTAAAAATGAATCCGGCATGTGCCGACAACAAGCCAAGTCACTGTCGGCCATGTTAAAATGATCACTATTCAAAATTTTTTGTAATTTTTTCATTTTATACTATTAATGCCCAACTCACTTTTATCTCCACAGAAAATCGTCATCGCATCCCGGGAAAGTTTACTCGCGATGTGGCAAGCGCAGTTCATCCAGAAATGCTTGCGCGAATTATACCCGCAAACTGAAATCAGCATACTCGGCATGACGACACGCGGTGATCAAATTTTGGATCAGTCTTTAGCAAAAATTGGCGGAAAAGGATTATTCATTAAGGAGCTCGAGCAAGCATTGGAAGACGGACGGGCTGACATTGCCGTGCATTCAATGAAAGACATGCCGATGAATGTGCCGGAAGGATTCAAGCTGGCCGCCATAACGGAACGGGAAGATCCGCGCGATGCTTTCGTTTCCAATCACTATGGCAACCTTGATACATTGCCTGCGGGCAGTGTCGTCGGTACCTCCAGCTTGCGACGCGAAAGTCAACTGCGCGCGCAATTCCCGCATCTCACAGTGCATCCCTTACGCGGCAATGTGCAGACCCGCCTGCGCAAGCTCGATGAAGGGCAATATGCGGCGATCATTCTGGCTGCCGCCGGTTTGAAACGGCTTGGATTATCCGATCGCATCACCGCGTTGCTGAATCCCGAACAAAGCTTGCCGGCAGTGGGGCAAGGTGCCCTGGGAATCGAATGCCGTGCTGATCGCACCGACTTGGTTGAATTGATGCAGCCGCTGCACCACCCGGAAACGGCCTATTGCGTCGAAGCCGAGCGTGCCATGAGCCGCATATTGGGCGGCAGCTGCCAGGTACCGTTGGGAGCGTTTGGCGAAATTATCAACGGTTCGCTGCAATTGCGCGGATTCGTGGCACAGCCGGATGGCAGCCGTATCGTAAGTGACGCCTTGAACGGCAAACCGGAAACCGGCATTACCATGGGTCAACAGCTGGCGCAAAAACTGATCAATAAAGGAGCCGGCGAAATCCTGGCGGCCTTGGTCCCGGCAGAAGGCTGGAAATAATATTGCCTGCCAGCACACAACTTACCGGTCTTAATATACTGGTTACCCGTCCGGCGCATCAATCCGCATTTCTCGCGGAACATATCCGCGCCCTGGGCGGTAATCCGATTTTACTTCCTGCGCTGGAAATTGCGGATGTTCCCGATTTAGCGCCCCTCAAGAATCTCATCAATCGCCTGGACGAATTCGACTGGGCGATTTTTGTCAGCCCGAACGCCGTCAACAAAAGCATGCCGTTGATCATCCAACAGCGTGCATGGCCTGCACATCTGAAGATTGCCACCGTCGGTAAAGGTAGCGCGAATACCTTAAAGCAATACGGCATCGATAATGTACTTATTCCGGATGGTAATTCCGACAGCGAAACATTACTCGAGCAAGCAGCGTTGCAACACATAACCGGTCAGCGGGTTGTGATCTTCCGTGGCAACGGCGGCAGGCCATTACTGGGCGACACACTCAGGCGACGCGGCGCACACGTCGAATATGCCGAATGCTATCAGCGCCGCAAACCCGATCTGGACACGGCACCGCTACTTGCTGATTGGTCACACGGCAATATACACGCGGTGATCATCACCAGCAGCGAAGGGTTGCATAATTTATTTGACATAATAGGCATGCATGGCCAACAATTGCTGAAATTGACCCCGATTTTTACAGTCCACGAACGAATTATCCAAACCGCTAAAGAATTAGGACTGGAGAAAATTATAAAAGCGCCTTTTACAGGTGATGAAGGCTTACTGAAAGGCTTGCAAACATACTTTCAGGCAACCGGAGAATAATACAACCAACCGGATGTTCATGTAATTTACAATCTGCGGTTCAATATTAACAATGATCGTCTCTACTGCAATGAAGGAGAATATATGAAACTAATACTCTGGCTATTGGCGCTATTCGCTGCTGCTGTAGCTGTCACCCTAGCTGCCAAAAACACCACGGGGCGTGCCCTAATAGAAATGCCGCCTTACCAATTAGAATTACCTCTCGATCAATTCATCATTGGCACGGTTGTAGTTTTCTTTATTTTTTACATTCTGGTCCGGTTTATCCTAGGAATTTTTGGTTATAGTCAACGGCATCGTCATAAAAAAACAGACGAAATGCTCTTGTCCGGGTTAAAAGCATACTTGGAAGGCGACTATGTCAAGTCACAAAAAAATACAGCAGTTGCATTAAAATTAGCCGATTCATCAACAGCCAAAGCAATCAGTGCCGTCATCGCAGCTCGTTCGGCGCAAATGCTTGATGAGACCGAAGCGCGCGATCAATATATCAATACCGCGCTTACCGAAGCACCGGATGAAAAATCGCTATGTTTGGCCGCAAAAACAGAATTTCTGCTGAAAAATAAGAGCTATCAAGAAGCGCTTAATATATTGCAATCTTTATACTCAGAGGGCGGCTTGCAATCTATTGCCGTGCTGCAATTAGAATTGGAAGCGCAGCAACAGGCAGGAAATTGGGATGCAGTTCTTGAATTGGCTAGCATATTGGCAAAACGCCAATCCGTGAATAAGACACTGATAAAGAAATTAAAACACGATGCGCAAATAAAAAATATCAGAAGTAAAGCCACCGATTTACAGTCACTGAATCAATATTGGCAGCAAATATCGCCACTGGATAAAATGGATAGCAAGCTTTCCGCTACCGCTGCGCGCGCCTATATTTCTCTGGGTAATTGCAATATGGCCAATAAGATTATTGAATCGAGTGTGCCTTTTAGCTGGGACGACGAATTAATCGAACTGTATTCGGAGTGTTTGGACTATCACGTCAGCAGACAAATAGAATGCGCTGAAGTTTGGCTGAGATCACGACCAAATAACGCACAATTGCTGCTGACCTTAGGTAAACTTTGCACGTATTGCGAGCTTTGGGGTAAAGCGCAAAATTATTTGGAAGCAAGCTTATCGGTTCAACCTGGACAAAAAGCGCATTTTGCATTAGCGCAATTGAACGAGAAATTAGGCAAGCATGAACTCGCTATGGATCATTACAATAAAGGGTTGCAATTAACACTCAAGCAACTGAATTGAAATAATTAGATTTTAAAATCTCAATTTTCACAGTATTCAGCAGAATGCTGTGAAAATATTTTTAAATACCTAGAAAATGCTGATTAATTGACTGCACGAGTGGCTTCGTTGCGCGACACTCACTTTCTCGCCTATCTTCTTGTTCGCCGGATTAATCGGCACTTCCCTAGTGTGTACTTGAATCAAATCCTAGTGCTATTTATTTTTTAACATTCTTTTCTACCGTTAAGTAGATGTGTCAATCGAAATAATGAATTTGAATTCCAAGTAAACTTAAGGAATCGCTGAACAATTTGCTTTTAGATTTTTCAGTACTACTACCAGTTTTTTTGAGCACAGATTTCCGGGAATTCATTTTTCGGTGGTATTTTGCCGCCGAATTCCTCCCCTGTTTGTGCTTCATCGTCTGCCGCCGGAGCATTTTGAGTGAATTCTCCCTGAAGCATCACCAGCCACCTGCGGCAGCAGGTACAGGTTGGCCGAGCCCATCAGCTCGCGGAGCTGGTCCGAGTGAATCCAAATTACCGCTTGTGATCACCCGGAATACATGTTTCACCCGTGCCCGGATTGAGGAATGCTTCCGGTTACGTTTCTTCTGGCTCTCCGGGAGATTCTGTCCGGGCTTGCGTTTGTCTTGCACACACCAGCGTATTCCCAACTGCCGAGATCCCCGTTTGTATTCATCACTGGTGTAGCCCGCATCGCCAAAAATAACCTCATCTTCTGCCCGTAACAGCTTGGGCAGGATGTTGATGTCCGCTTCATTGGCCGCGGTAATCTCAACACTGTGCACCGCCCCTGAATCCACATCTGCCCCAACATGCACCTTCATGCCACAGTACCATTGCATTCCTTTCTTCGTTTGATGCATTTCAGGGTCTCTCTGCCCGCTCCTGATTCTTGGCCGAACTTGGGGTGTGAATGAAGGTGGCATCCACCATCGTGCCTTTGGAAACCAGCAGAGCCCCTGCGCCTTGAGCGAGCATTGATCGCTTCCAGCAATAGCGCCGTCAATTCATGTTGCTCCAAAAGATGACGGAAATTCAGTATCGTGGTTTCATCCGGCAGAGCATCGGTAACTCCGGCGAATCCCGCAAAGCGCCGCATGCTTTCGATCTCGTACGGAGCATCTTTCCATCTGCCGGTCAAATAGATTGAACCAATTTGCAATACAGTAGATGGAAATTTATAAATCTGATTTGCAAAAAAGTTATTTTTACAAAACTACCGGCCACTTTAATTATCGTGACCGGCTTTTCTGGTTCATAGCCCCACCTCAAACGGTAGGGTATTTTTTGCCTTTTTTAACTCTCTGGTTTCCAATTTTTCACTCCTAAAAATGAGAAAAATCAAATCTTGAGAAATTAAATCAGCTTAATCGGCTTGTCGTCTCAAGAATGCTGGTATATCCATTGGATCCACGCCTGATTGACGCATTGCTGCCACTGTGGCATTGCTTCTTCTGCCTGTGCGTATGACAGCAGGTTCTTCAGCAGAAAAGGAATCCCGGTCGTCAGTGCCGGTACGAGTATGCACCACGGTTAACGGAGAATTCTGGTTTTGATTTTGGCTGGCTATGCTGCCGAGACCGGTTGCCACCATGGTAACGCGCAGATTATCGGTCATATCTTCGTCGATCACGGTACCGACAATAATCGTGGCATCTTCAGCAGTCAGGTCTTTAATGGTATTCATTACTTCATGTACTTCACGCATTTTCAGCGACGAGCTGGCGGTAATATTCACCAGAATGCCGCGCGCTCCGGCCAAGGAGATATCCTCGAGCAGCGGGCTTGATACTGCACGCTCCGCTGCGACACGGGCACGATCGACGCCCATGGCCATGGCCGATCCCATCATCGCCATGCCCATTTCCGACATGACTGTTCTGACGTCGGCAAAGTCAACGTTGACCAAGCCGGGACAATTAATCACTTCGGCGATACCGGCGACCGCGCCATACAGTACGTCATTGGCGGCTTTGAATGCATCCAGCATGGAAATATCATTACCCAGGACCATCATGAGCTTATCGTTCGGGATCACGATCAGCGAATCCACATGCTGCGACAAAGCTTCCATGCCCGCTTTGGCGGCGGCTAAACGCTTGCCTTCGAATGCGAAGGGTTTGCTGACGACCGCCACCGTCAGAATACCCATTTCCTTGGCAACTTGCGCTACCACTGGCGCTGCACCGGTGCCGGTGCCGCCGCCCATACCTGCGGTGATAAACAGCATATCCGCACCTTGAATCAACTCGGCGATGCGGTCACGATCTTCCAGCGCGGCTTCGCGGCCGATTTCGGGGTTTGCTCCCGCGCCCAATCCCTTAGTAATCCCTGTACCCAATTGCAGCACCGTTGGCGCTTTATTACTTTTCAATGCCTGGGCATCAGTGTTCATACTGATGAACTCAACGCCTTGCATGCCGTTCTGGATCATATGATCCACCGCATTGCTGCCGCACCCACCAACACCAACAACCTTGATGACTGCTTCTTGAGTTTCGTTATTCATGATCTCGAACATAGTGTTTCTCCTTTAGTACATTGAAATTAAAGCCGCCTGACTGCTAATACAACCCGTGAAATTCCGCATTAAAAATTTCTTTGGAACCACCCCTTCATTCTGGAGAAAATCTGCTTGGCAGAGCCTCCTTGTAATCTTGAACCATGTTGATGCTGCATTTGTTCGATACCGGCCAGAATCAAGCCAATCCCCGTCGAATAACGCGGCGTATGGATCACATCTTTCAAATTACCGTGATAATTGGGCAAACCCAGCCGCACCGGCATGTGAAAGATCTCCTCGCCCAATTCCACCATGCCGCGTAACGAAGCCGATCCACCGGTAATCACGATGCCCGATGACAACAATTCTTCAAACCCGCTGCGGCGCAATTCGGCTTGCACCATGCAATAAAGCTCCTCAGCACGAGGCTCGATCACTTCCGCCAGGGTTTGTTTGGAAAGCTGGCGCGAACCACGATTGCCGACATCCGGCACTTCCACCATTTCATGGGTATCGGTGAGACTTCGCAAGGCGCAGCCGTAGCGGCACTTGATGTCTTCCGCGCTTTTGGTCGGTGTGCGTAACGCCATCGCGATGTCGTTGGTGATTTGATCGCCTGCAATCGGAATCACCGCGGTATGGCGGATGGCGCCATGAGTAAACACCGCGATGTCCGTCGTTCCGCCGCCGATATCCACCAAGCAGACACCCAAATCCTTCTCATCCTCGGACAGCACCGCCATAGCCGAAGCCAGCGGCTGCAATATCAGATCGCGGACTTCCAGACCGCAGCGGTGTACGCATTTGACGATATTCTGCGCGGCCGAAACGGCACCCGTGACAATGTGCACTTTCACTTCCAGCCGTATACCGCTCATGCCTACCGGTTCGCGCACATCCTCCTGACCGTCGATGATAAATTCCTGATTCAGAATGTGCAGGATCTGCTGATCGGCGGGAATGTTCACCGCTTTGGCCGCTTCCATGACGCGCTCGACATCCTTCTCGGTGACTTCCTTATCCTTGATGGGCACCATGCCGTCGGAATTGAAGCCTTTGATATGACTGCCGGCTATTCCGGTGTATACCTCATGAATCTTGCAGTCCGCCATCAGCTCGGCTTCTTCTAGCGCGCGCTGAATGGCATTGACCGTCGTCTCGATATTCGCCACCACGCCTTTCTTCAATCCGCGCGAAGGATGACTGCCCAAGCCGATCACCTCAAAGCTGCCGTCCGAAACGACCTCTGCGACAATGGCCACAATCTTGGATGTGCCAATGTCAAGACCGACAACCAGATTTCTATTTTCTCGAGCTTTATTCATCTAAACCCATCTCCATGGTCTTACGTCTCTCTCCTCGCACCAGGCTTTCGTGGTATTTGTTGCATAACTTCGGGCATGCGGATGGCAAAGCCATTGGGATAACGTAAATCAACATACGCCAAAGGCGCTTGCTGACTTAGCCGCGCAATACTATGGTTATATACTGAAACATAACGAACCAGCCGCTCTTCAATCTCGTTGCGTCCCAGCTCCAAAACCGTTCCAGTGTTCAGCTGAATACGCCATGCGTAACGAGCAGTCAGGCTGATTTCCGCGATTTGCTGTTGCAGCGGCGCCAATATCCGGTTGAAGCGCCGGAATTGCTGCGTCACCTCGTGTGCACTGGCTTCATTCGGCCCGGTAAACACCGGTAAATCCGTATCGGCGGTGACGCGGAACACCTCACCATAGGTATTCACCAATGCATGACTGCCCCAATAAGCCAATGCCCGATGCTCCTCAAGAATCACATTCAACCCGTGTGGCCATTCTCTTTTTACTCTAGCTTCACGTACCCACGGTAATTTTACAAAAGCTTCGCGCACTTCAGTGAGATTTACCGAAATAAAATTTCCCTCGATTTCATTTTTCACCAACTGCTCGATCTGATCGCGCGTCACATGTTCCAGTCCGGTTCTGTTTTTCTCCGTGCCCTGAATGACTTGCACATTGATTTCCTTAATCGGAAACAGCGGCGGCTGGATAAGCTGCAAGCTGACGGCGTACAGAACCGCCAGCGCCACTGCGGTGAGCAATGTTCCGGATAGCAGATTCAAGGCGTGATGGTTATTCCACATGAGCCAAATCCAATATTTTCAGAACCAGATCGTCAAAAGAAATCCCTGCTATTCTTGCCGCCATCGGCACCAGACTGTGGCTGGTCATGCCGGGCGAAGTATTCGCTTCGAGGAAGTAAAATTGGTTAGTTGAGCTTAAGATCAAATCAACCCTTCCCCAGCCTTGGCAACCGAGCACCTGGTACGCTTTTACTGCTTGTTTCTGGATCGTCGCCTCCAATTCCGCCGGCAAACCGCTCGGGCAAAAGTATTGCGTTTCATTGGAAAAATACTTGGCTTGATAATCGTAAAGCTCGCCGGCAATTTCGATTCGCACCACCGGCAGTGGCGTTTCACCCAGAATCGCCACGGTCAATTCCTTACCGGCGATGAATTCTTCCGCCAGCACCAAGGCATCATGCCGGGCAGCCAGCTCATACGCTGCTGCTAAATCTTCGACGCGCTTCACTTTGGTCAAACCGATCGTCGAGCCTTCGCGCGCCGGTTTGACGATCAGCGGCAACCCCAATGTCTCAGCAATCTGTTTCCAATCATTGTCAGCATGCAACAAGGCATAGCGTGGCGACAAAATATCCACGGATTGCCAGATCAATTTGGTGCGCCATTTATCCATCGCCAGCGCACTGGCCATGACACCGCTGCCGGTATAGGGCAATCCCATCAATTCCAGCGCGCCCTGAATCGTGCCATCCTCGCCGAAACGTCCGTGCAATGCGATAAAGACCCGGTCAAAACCTTGCTGCTGCAACTTTTCCATCGCTTGCTGCGCCGGATCGAACGGATGCGCATCGACACCGCAGCGCAGTAACGCATCCAGCACAGCTTGCCCGCTTTGCAGCGATATCTCCCGCTCGGCGGAGCGGCCACCCATCAGCACGGCTACTTTGCCCACGTTATGCGCGATCACTATGCCAATCTCCTGGCGTCACCGATAATCCGGACTTCCGGAACCAATCCGATACCCGTTGCTTTCTTCACTCTGCTTTGCACCATCATGATCAAAGCCTCGATATCCGCCGCGCTGGCATTGCCGGTATTGACGATGAAATTGGCATGCTTGGGCGATACCATGGCGCCGCCGATATGGCATCCCTTCAGACCGCAGGCTTCGATCAGACGCGCCGCATAATCTCCCTCTGGATTACGGAATACCGAACCGGCATTCGGCTGATTGAGCGGCTGGCTGGCCACCCGTTGCGCCAGCAATTGCTTGATCCGTTCCCGCGACTGCACCGGATCACCCGGAGGCAATCGCAAATACCCGCCAGCAAACCATTCCGTTTCGACCGCTCCGGCCGGTCCGGTTTGCCGTTGCACACTGCGATAGCCGATCGCGTATTCGCCAGGCTGGCGAATGAACACTTGCCCGCTACGGTTGATGATCTGCACTTGTTCCACGATTTCCCAGGTTTCCGAGCCGTAGCATCCGGCATTCATGGCCAGCGCACCGCCGACCGTACCCGGTATCCCGGCCAGGAATTCCGCGCCGGCGAGATGGTGTTTGGCGGCAAAGCGTGCCACCTTGGCGCAAGCTACCCCGGCGCCCGCATAAATGAGTCCGCCGGATGGATTCTGCTCGGTCAAACGCACATCATTCAAGCGCGCATGCAGCGCCACGGCAGTGCCACGCAAACCGCCGTCTCTGACCAGCAAATTGCTGCCCAGACCGATGACATGAATCACTTCACGCGGCGATTGCCGCAGGAAATCCGCCAAATCATCCAGATCCGCCGGCACATAATAACGATCAGCGCAACCGCCGGCACGCCAGGAAACATGCTTGCTCATCGGCTCATTCATGCGCATTTCTCCCCGCAGCGCAGCGATATCAATCTTATCGCTTGTCTGATCCGTAACCGGCATGGTTGTCCTCGTATTTTGCAGCAACGCAATCACTTCCCATCAACCCTCAACACTCATAACCGTTCACAACGGTCAGCTTGTTATGCATTTGCGCAATGTGTGGTGCCACTCTGGCCACCGATCCCGCGCCCATCACCAGCACCACATCGCCATCCTGCACGATATCCAGGATCGCAACCGGCAAATCATCCACTTCCTCGATATAAATCGGCTCCACCTTACCCTGCACCCGGATCGCACGCGCCAGCGATTTGCTGTCCGCGGCAACGATAGGCTCTTCACCGGCCGGATAAACCTCGGTAAGCAGTGGCACGTCGGCGTGTGACAAAACCCGGACAAAATCCTCGAATACATCTCGCGTACGCGTGTAACGATGCGGCTGAAAAACCACCACCAGACGGCGGCCTGGAAATGCGCCGCGCGCCGCTTTGATCGTGGCTTCCATTTCCGCCGGATGGTGGCCGTAATCGTCGACCAAAGTAAAACTTTTCTGCGCCGACAAACGAATGTCGCCATACTGCTGGAAGCGCCGTTCGACACCCTTGAATTCCGACAACGCCTTGACGATGGCGCTATCCGGCACGCCGATCTCATTGGCGACGGCAATGGCCGCCAGCGCATTCTGGATATTATGCAAACCGGGAATATTCAGCGTGATCTCAAGTTTGCGGGCGGAGCCGTTGACACCGACAATCGCGCTAAATTTCATGCGGTGACGCTCTTGCCGGATGTCAACGGCGCGCACTTGCGCCTCCTCAGACAAGCCGTACGTCGTGATCGGTTTGGTAATCGCCGGCATGACTTCGCGGATATTGGCGTCATCCAGACAAACCACCGCCATACCGTAAAAAGGCAGGTGCTGCACGAAATCGACGAAGGTTTGCTTTAACCGGCTGAAGTCGTGACCGTAAGTTTCCATATGATCCGCATCGATATTGGTCACCACGGCCAACACCGGTTGCAAATACAAAAATGACGCATCCGATTCATCCGCTTCAACCACGATGAATTCGCCGCTGCCCAATTTGGCATGGCAACCCGCCGCCTCCAGTTTTCCGCCGATGACGAACGTCGGATCCATATCCGCCGCCGCCAGAATGCTCGCGATCAAGCTGGTGGTCGTGGTTTTGCCGTGCGTGCCGGCGATCGCGATACCGCTGCGCAATCGCAGCAGCTCCGCCAGCATCATGGCGCGCGGCACGACGGGAATATTTCTGTTTTTGGCAGCGATCACTTCCGGGTTGTCCGGTTTCACGGCAGTCGAGGTAACCACCACATCCGCCCCTACAATCTGCTCTCCGTCATGCCCGGCATAAACCTTGATTCCAAGCTTGGCAAGGCGTTGCGTCACCGGGTTATCCATCAAATCGGAGCCGCTGACCTGATATCCCAGATTGACGAAAACTTCGGCGATACCGCTCATGCCCGCACCGCCGATGCCAACAAAATGAATATGTTTGACTTTATGCTTCATGCAGCGCTCCGCTCAATTCGATACAGGCTTCAGCCACGATTCTGGTGGCTTCCGGTTTTGCCTGGCTGCGCGCGGCCATGGCCATACTCAGCAATTTTTCACGGGTTAAATCCGTCAGCAAATCCGCCAGCTTTTGCGCAGTCAGCTCACGTTGCGGCAGCAATAGGGCAGCGCCGTGCTGGGCAAGAAATTGCGCATTGCCGGTTTGATGATCGTCGACGGCATGCGGATACGGCACCAGGATGCTGGCAACCCCGGCCACGCTTAATTCCGCGACGGTTAACGCGCCGGCGCGGCAGATCACCAAGTCGCAATCCGTGTAGCGTTTGGCCATGTCGTCGATAAATGCGATCACTTCACCGTCCAATTGCAATTCTTCATACGCCTTTTTAACCGACTCCCAATGCGCCGTGCCTGCTTGATGTATAACCAAGGGGCGTGCATTCTCCGGTATCAATGTAAGCGCTTGCGGCACCACGGTATTCAAGATTTGCGCACCGAGACTGCCGCCCACCACGAGTAATTTCAATGAGCCTTGCCGTCCTTGGAAGCGTTTTTCCGGCAGCTCAATTTGCGCAATCTCAGCACGTACCGGATTACCCGAACATACCGTTGTTTGCGGATTACCGCGAATGGCATCCGGAAAGCCGAGAAAAATCTTATCCGCCAGTTTCGCCAGAATTTTATTGGTCAACCCGGCAACCAAGTTCTGTTCGTGAATCACCAGCGGTTTATTCAGCAACGATGCCATCATGCCGCCGGGAAAAGCCGGATAGCCGCCCATACCCAGCACCACATCCGGCTGCACGCGCTGAATGATGCGCATGCTCTGCCAGAATGCCTTGAGCAGCCGTAAAGGCAGCATCAACCAGGTCACCAGCCGTTTGCCGCGCAATCCGGAAAAACGGATCACTTCGGTTGTATAGCCGTGTTGCGGCACCAGTTTTAACTCCATGCCGGCTTCCGTGCCAAGCCAAACCACCTGCCAACCGGCTCGTCGCAGATAATCAGCCACCGCCAATCCCGGAAACACATGTCCGCCGGTGCCGCCTGCCATGATCAAAATCGTAGGCGTGCTCATACGTTCAACCCCCGCAACCGCTGCCGGTTCTCCCAGTCGATGCGCAGCAAAACCGCTAACGCGATGCAATTCGCCGTGATGCTGCTGCCGCCGAAACTTAGTAGCGGCAACGTCAATCCTTTGGTCGGCAAGACCCCCATGTTGACGCCCATATTGATCAACGCCTGCACACCGATCCAGATACCGATACCCTGCGCCACCAGCGCCGCGAAAGGGCTGCCCAGCTTTGCCGCCAAGCGGCCGATGACGAAAGCACGCGTGATCAGCCACATAAACAAAACGATCACGGTCATCACACCGACAAAACCGAGCTCTTCAGCCAGCACCGACAGTAAAAAGTCGGTGTGCGCTTCCGGCAGATAGAACAATTTCTCCACACTGCCGCCCAGACCTACGCCCAACCATTCACCGCGCCCGAATGCGATCAGCGCGTGACTGAGCTGATAGCCTTTGCCATAGGGATCGGCCCAAGGATCCATGAAAGCAACCACGCGATTCAGCCGGTATGGCGAACTCAAAATCAACTCGTACAGACCAAACGCCAAAATAGCGATCAGGCTGACGAATATTTTCAAACTGACACCGCCGAGAAACAAAATCGACATCGCCAGCGCAGCCACCACGAAGAAAGCGCCGAAATCCGGTTCGAGCAGCAACAAAGCACCAACCACGGACAGCACGATTGCGATCGGCACAAACCCCTTGAAGAACGAATTCAGATCGGCTGCCTTGCGGTTGACGTAATCAGCGGCGTACAACACCATGCAAAACTTCATGAGCTCGGATGGCTGGATATTTACCACGTACAGCGAAATCCAGCGTTGACTGCCGTTTACTTCATGCCCGATGCCGGGCACCAGCACCAATATCAACAGCAGAATGCTGGTGATGAGCAGATAGGTCACGTATTTCTGCCACATCTGCATCGGTACTTGAAATGCGATCAATCCCAGCAGCAATCCGACACCCAGATATGCGCCGTGCCGCAGCAAATAATGACCGGCGCGATCGGTACCAAATTGGGCTTCGGCAATGGCAATCGAGGCGGAGTAAATCATCACCAAACCGATGCTCAGCAGCAGCACAGCCGACCACACCAGCGCCTGGTCAAAGTCGGCCATGATTCTTGGTTTTTGATTGCTTGCCTGGTAAATCATCGGTTAATGTTTTTTCTGTCCAAAATTGAAAAATTTGTTTTCCAGATCCTTGACTGCGGCAACGAACACTTCCGCGCGATGAATATAATTTCTAAACATGTCTAAGCTGGCGCATGCCGGTGAGAGTAAGACCACATCGCCGGGTTGCGCCAGCAAAAAACTCTTTTGCATGGCTTCTTCCATGGTCACGGCAAAATGCAACGGCACACCGCAATCCTTCAATTCATTCGCAATAATGTTGGCATCCCGGCCGATCAATACGACGGCGCGAGTGTTATTGGCAACCGCTTCCCGCAGATAAGAAAAATCCTGTCCCTTGCCGTCGCCGCCAGCGATCAGAATGGCATTTTGTTTCATGCCGCTCAAAGCAGCCACGGTCGCACCGACATTGGTGCTCTTGGAATCGTCATAAAATGTGACACCGTTAAAAGCCGCGACTTTCTCCATGCGGTGCGGCAGGCCGCGGAATTCCCGCAGTGCTGCCAAGAGCGGATCGATGGCGGCACCGAGCGCCCGGCACATTGCCAGCGCCGCGAGTGCATTGACCGCATTGTGCAAGCCGTAAACATTCAGCTCGGAGGCTTTTATCAATGCCCGGCCGCCTTCCAGCAACCACAAATCATCACCGTCGTGGCGCAGACCGTAATCCGCAGAGGTAGGGGGCTCATCCACACCGAACGTGATTTGTTTTCTGCCGGGCAGAGCCATGGCACAAACGCCGGGATCGTTGCGGTTCAGAACTTGTACACCTTTACCGGCCTGTTCATGCAGAAACACCCTGGCCTTGGCCGTGGCGTAATCGCGCATGCCGCTGTAACGGTCCAGGTGATCTTCGCTTACATTGAGCACGGTTGCGGCATCGGCATTTAAATTGTGTGTCGTTTCCAATTGGAAGCTGGAAGTTTCCAGAACCCAAGCCTGTGGCCAGTCCCCCGCATCCATACGTTGCATCAGCGCATTCAGCACAGCGGGACCGATATTGCCCGCCACCTCCACATTCCAGCCGGATTTCCTCAGCATGGCGCCGGTCATGGCGGTGACCGTCGTTTTTCCATTGGAACCGGAAATCGCCACGACCTTCGGTCTTGGCAAATGACTCTGCTCGAGCGCCCAGGAAAAAAGCACCATGTCGCCGATCACCGGTATTCCTTGCTGTACTGCTTGTTGCACGTTGGGATCCGCTAACGGTACGCCGGGACTGATCGCAATCATGTCGGCACCGCTAAAAACCGGCACGGTAAATTTACCTTTGTGCAGTTCCACGGTTGGAAACTCGGTGCTGATTTGCTGCCAATTGGGCGATTCCAGGCGGCTGTCGGCAGCACGCACCTTGGCGCCTTGCCGCAACAACCACTTCACCATGGATAAACCGGTTTCACCCATTCCCAGCACCAAAATTGTTTTACCTTGCAAATTCATCGTAACTTTAAGGTCGACAACCCGACTAACACTAAAATAAAGGTGATGATCCAGAATCTGACCACTACCTGATTTTCTTTCCAGCCTTTCAATTCAAAATGATGATGTAAGGGCGCCATGCGGAAAACCCGTTTGCCCAGCAACTTGAATGACGCCACCTGCAGCATCACAGACAACGCTTCCACGACAAAAACCCCGCCCATAATGACCAGCACGATTTCCTGGCGCACGATCACGGTAACAATTCCCAAAGCAGCACCCAGCGCCAAGGCACCGACATCGCCCATGAATACTTCGGCGGGATACGCGTTGAACCATAAAAAGGCAAGTCCGGCGCCGGCCATGGCGCCGCAAAACACGGCTAATTCCCCGGCATTGGGGATGTAAGGAATACCGAGATACTTGGCAAAAACCACGTGACCGGCCGCGTACGCAAAAACTGCCAGCGCGCTGCTGATCATCACCGTCGGCATGATGGCCAGACCATCCAGACCATCGGTCAGATTCACCGCATTGCTGGTGCCGACAATGACGAAATAGGACAGTACAACAAACCCCGCTGCCCCGAGAGGAATGGCGACTTCCTTGAAAAAGGGAACGATCATGTCGGTTTGCGCCGGAATTTCCGCGATCGACACCAGGTATAACGCAACCACGAATGCGATCAGCGATTGCCAGAAGAATTTAGCGCGCGCGGAAAGTCCTTTCGGGTTACGATGAACCACTTTGCGGTAATCGTCGACCCAGCCGATCACGCCGAATCCCAGCGTGGTCGCTAGCACCACCCAGATATAGCGGTTGTTCAGATCCGACCATAGTAAAGTCGTCAGTACGATCGACATCAGAATCAAAGCACCGCCCATCGTCGGCGTGCCGGTTTTGACGAGGTGCGTTTGCGGACCGTCGTCGCGCACCGCTTGACCGATTTTATAAGCCGTCAGCTTACGGATCATCAGCGGACCGATAATGAAGGAAATCACTAATGCGGTGAGCGTCGCCAGTACAGTACGCAGAGTGATATAACTGAACACATTGAACGCGCGGATGTCTTGCGCCAGCCATTGCGAGAGGGTCAGCAGCATGATGACTCCACCGGTTGTTCCAATTGCCGCACCACACGTTCCATATGCATGAAGCGCGATCCCTTGACCAGCAAAGTCACGTCATCCGCCAGCAAACTTTCCGTTTCGTGCAACAATTCATCGATATCATTGAAATGCCGCGCGCCTTTACCAAACTCTTCCGTTGCATATGCACTCAGCTCGCCCAAAGTCAACAGGCGATCCAACCCGGCGTTACGCGCATCGCGTCCGATCGTGCGATGCAGATCGATGGCGGATTTACCCAACTCGCCCATATCCCCGAGTACCAGTATTTTTTTCCCGGGGGTTGCCGCCAGCACCGCCAAAGCCGCGCGCACGGATTCGGGATTGGCGTTATAGGTATCGTCGATCAGCAACGCATGGTGCAAACCGGATTTTTTCTGCAACCGGCCCTTCACCCCCTGGAACGATGCGAGACCGGCGGCAATCGCTTCCTTGCCGATTCCCAATGCTATCGCAGCGGCGGCGGCGGCCAGCGCGTTATACACGTTATGCACACCCGGCGCTTGTAATTTTACTTCCACGTTGCCATCCGGCAATTTCAATTGAATCCGGTTACTCAATCGATCGGCCTGAAACTCCGCGCTTACCAAAGCTTCTTCGCGTAAACCAAAATCAACTATCTTACGTACACCGGCATATTCCCGCCACACAGCGGCGTAGCGGTCATCCGCGTTGATCACGGCCGTTCCCTGTGAATCCAGTCCGGCAATGATCTCCGCCTTGGCGCGCGCCACCGTCTCGACCGAACCCAGTCCCTCGATATGCGCGGCCCCGGCATTGGTAATGACTGCGATGCTGGGTTTTGCCAGCCCGGTGAGATAGCCGATTTCACCGATATGGTTCATACCCATCTCGATCACTGCAAAGCGATGCTGCGGTCGTAAGCGCAACAACATCTGCGGCACGCCGATATCGTTATTCAGATTTCCTTCGGTCGCCAGAACCTGATCGATTTGTTCATTTTCTCCAGCACCTTCGCGCGCCGCGGCCCGACGCAATATCGCGGCGATCATTTCCTTGACCGTGGTTTTGCCGTTGCTGCCGGTCACGCCGATCACCGGTAGCGCAAACCGGTTGCGCCAATGTGCCGCCAGTTGCCCTAGCGCCAGCCGCGTATCCTTAACGCGCAGCAGCGGAATACCGGATGCTAATTCGCCGCCGGCTGTTTGCGGAACCAACGCGGCAACCGCGCCTTTTGCTCCGGCGCTGGCGATGAATGCGCTGCCATCGAACCGGTCACCGCTCAAAGCCACGAACAAATCGCCCGGTTTGAGCGTACGGCTATCGGTGCTGACCCCGGTAAACAATCCGTCCTGCCCGTTCCATCCGGCTTGCAATACTTGCGCCGCTTCCCGGATCGTCATCATGATTGAACCCGCACCTTTCTGGCCAAATCCTTCAGTACCTGCTGCACAATTTCCGCGTCGCTGAATGGAATCTTCCGTCCTTTTATTTCTTGAAATTTTTCATGACCCTTACCCGCGATCAGCACAATATCGCTGTTTTGCGCATTGGCGATGGCCTGATAAATGGCCAGCGTGCGATCCGGCTCGATCTGGTAATTGTCCGCGCTCGAACCCGCCACGATATCTTGAATAATGCTCAAAGGATCTTCGGTGCGCGGGTTATCACTGGTAAAAATGACCTCATCCGCCAGCCGCGTGGCGACTTCGCCTACCATGGCGCGCTTGCCTTTATCCCGGTCGCCGCCACACCCGATGACGCAGAATAGCCGGCCATCTTGCCGGGATGTCCGTTTTTTGGGTTGCGCGCTACGCAACAGTTCGCGCGACGTGCACAGCACTTTTTCCAGAGCATCCGGCGTGTGCGCGTAATCCACGATAATAATCGGCTGGTCAACCCCTTGGTATTTTTCCATCCTGCCCGGAATGGGTTGCACATTTTGCAGTGACCGGACGGCGTCCGGCAAACGGATTCCGCTTGCCAACATGGCGGCCACGACAGCAAGCAAGTTTGATACATTAAATTTACCCAACAAACCAATTTTCAAATGTTCGTGATTATCCTCAAATTCAATATCAAACTCCAGACCATGGATATCAACTTTTAAATTGGAGCCATAAACCATTTTGAATAGGTTTGGATTACGCTTTTCAGGGTAGTGAAATCCATAGCCGATCAAGGTTGTGGATTTATTGGCGAGCTGCCGTGATAGCTCGACGCCCAACACATCATCCATATTGATGACCGCATACTGCAGGCCGGGCCAGAAAAACAGGCGTGCCTTGGCGGCGGCATAGGCATCCATATCGCGATGGTAATCCAGGTGGTCGCGCGACAAGTTGGTCAGCAGAGCCACCGCAAATACCGCACCGTTGACTCGTCCTTGCATCAAACCGTGCGACGATACTTCCATCGCCACGCCGTGCGCACCCTGTTCAACGAATCCGGCCAGCGAGCGCTGCAATACCGCGGCATCGGGCGTTGTATTCTCGGCTTGTTTCAATTCACCGCAAAAACCATTTCCAAGCGTTCCCAGTACAGCTGTTTTCCTACCCAGGCTCGTCATGGCTTGCGCATACCAGTGACTGCACGATGTTTTGCCGTTGGTTCCGGTGATCCCCACCATCCATAATTTTTCCGATGGGTGATCATACACATGACTGGCAATTGAGCCCGCTTTCGCTTTCAGTTCATCGATCGCCAATGCCGGAATGCGCCACTCGGGATTCCAGGTGAAATTCCGCGGATCCCACAACACGGCGTTGGCGCCGGCGGCGATCGCTTGCGGAATGAAGTCGCGCCCGTCCGCGGTTTCACCGGCGTAGGCGAGAAACGTATCGCCGGGCTTTATCTGCCGGCTATCGGTCACCAGATTTTTGACCGCAACACCCAACTCATCCAAGCGATGAGAATCGAACAGCTGGGGCGCTTTCTTTTTGATCGTCATCCCATTCATCCTTCATCACCCATCTCGGGTGTCGCGGTAAATGTAATCACATTGTTGGCCGGTGCATCCGGCGGAATATTCAGGATGCGCAGCGCATCGGACATGACTTTGCTAAATACTGGAGCCGCCACGGCGCCGCCGAAATATTTACCGGCGGAAGGTTCATCGATCATCACGGCGATGATCAAACGCGGATTCGATGCGGGCGCGTAGCCGACAAACGTGGAAATATAGCGTTTATTGGCATACTGACCATCGACCAGTTTATGCGCCGTGCCGGTTTTTCCGGCAACGCGATAGCCGCTGATCTGCGCCAGCGGGGCCGTACCACCGGGTTTGGTCGCCATCTCCAGCATGCGGCTCATTGCCTGCGCAGTATCGCGCGAGATGACGCGTTGCCCCATCACCGGCATGTTCTGTTTCAAGAGCGAGATCGGTTTTAATTCGCCACCGCTGGCGAAAATCGTGTAAGCACGCGCCAATTGCATCAGACTGGTGGAGATGCCGTGACCATACGACATCGTGGCTTGCTCAATTGGCCGCCATTTGTTGTAAGGGCGCAATATGCCGCTGGCTTCACCGGGAAAGCCGGAATTCGTTAGTGTGCCGAACCCGGAGCGGTTAAACATTTCCCACATCGTTTGCGACTCCAACGACAAGGCGATTTTTGCCGTTCCAACATTGCTCGACTGCTGGATGATTTGCGCCACCGTCAGTTCGCCTTTATTGCTGACATCGCGTATGGTTTTCCTGCCCACCTGCCACATGCCCGGTGCGGTTTGCAGCACTGTGTTGGCATTGACTTTGCCGATTTCCATCGCTATCGCCACGGTAAACGGTTTCAATGTCGACCCCGGCTCGAACGTATCGATTAACGCCCGGTTACGCAGTCTTTCATTGGTGATGGATGAGCGCCGATTCGGGTTATACGCTGGCAAATTGGTCAAGGCCAGAATTTCGCCGGTTTGCGCATCCAGCACGACGATGCTGCCGGCTTTGGCGTTATTGGCCAGCACGGCTTCTTTCAATTCCGCATGGGCGCGATATTGAACTCTTCGATCGATCGATAGCACCAGATCCTGCCCTGGTTTAGGCGGGCGGATGTTTTCCACATCTTCGATAATTTGCCCTTTGTTATCCTTGAGCACGCGACGCTGCCCTAGCTCACCCGCAAGCATATCCTGCCAGCCGCGCTCAACACCTTCTTGACCTTCGTCGTTGATATCGGTAAATCCCAGCACATGCGCGGCAAACTCGCTTTCCGGATAATAGCGTTTGGATTCGCTGGTTAAATGAATCCCTTTGATTTTCATTTTCATGATTTTTTCAGCGGTATCCGGCACCACTTGCCGCTTCAAATAGACGAACCGGCTGTTTTCCCGGTTGAGGCGGTCATTGATCTCGGCACTATCCATCTCGAGCAAACCGGCTAACTTCTTCAGTTGCTCCGGTTCGATTGCCGCCACTTTCGGATCGGCGTAAATCGAGGCAACCGGTGAACTGATCGCCAGGATATGACCATTACGGTCGGTAATCATGCCGCGGTCGGCGTTCATTTCCACCACACGGCTGTAGCGCGACTCGCCTTTTTCCTGCAGGAAATCATGGTGCATGCCTTGCAAGTACGCCGCGCGCCCTGCCAAGCTGATTAAACCCAGCACCAGCAAACCGAACAGCAGCAGCGAACGCCACGTCGATAACTTGATTTGCCGTAATTCGGGTTTGATCATGGTTTTAACCCTTTCGCATCCAGCCGGTTCTCGGTCTCATTGATCGATACGATTTGAATGCTGGCCGCGGCCGGTACGGTCATTTTCAGATATTCTTTCGCGATGTACTCGATCCGGCCATGCATGATCAATGTGCTTTGTTCCAGTTGCAATCTTCCCCATTCCACATCTAGCTTGCGCTCGATTTCCTTTTCATGTTCCCGCGCCGTGTGTAATTTGCGCACCATGTGCTGCGAGGTCACCACGCCCAGCGCACTTGCGATCAATATAAAAACCAGAAAAATGTTCAGCTTGAACATCTTATCATCCGTTGAGAGTTACTTTCTCAGCCACACGCATTACCGCACTTCTTGCCCGCGCATTTTCCGCCACTTCCAGTTCACCCGGACGCACCGTCCGGCCGATCACGCGCAAGGTCTGCTTGCTCAATCTTTGCACATCCTTTTCCCGCAGCGGCACACCGCGCGGCAATTCATCGGCACTGGCAGCCTTACGCATAAATTGTTTGACCATGCGATCCTCCAATGAGTGAAAACTGATCACCACCAACCTGCCGCCCGGATTCAACAACGCCACACATTGCGGCAGCACCAGCGACAATTCCTCAAGTTCCCGGTTGAGAAAAATCCGTATCGCCTGGAAAGTGCGCGTCGCCGGATGCCTTATGCTCTCACGCTGACGCGTGCGCACAACCGCTGATACGATTTCAGCCAGCTGCGCGGTGGTCACAATGGGCTGCCGCGTTCTCGCCGCCACAATCGCCCGGGCAATCTGGCGGGCAAACCGTTCTTCGCCATATTCCTTGATCACTCGCTCCAATTGATCCTCTGCAACGGTCTCCAGCCATTCCGCCGCCGTTTGCCCCTGCGTTGTATCCATGCGCATATCGAGCGGTCCGCCAGCACGAAAACTGAATCCGCGCGAGATCTCCTCCAACTGCGGCGACGACACACCCAAATCCAACAATACACCGTCAATTTTTGCGATTCCGAGCTGCTGCAATATCCACTGCATTTGTGAGAAGCTGCCGTGCCGGATGCAAAACCGCTGATCCGCAATGGCTTCAGCCGCAACTATCGCAGCCGGATCCCTATCCAGCGCCACAAGCCGCCCATACTCACCCAATCGCGACAGGATCAGGCGGCTATGGCCGCCACGGCCGAATGTCGCATCGACATACACACCATCCGGTTTGACCGCCAATGCATCGACTGCTTCCTGCAACAACACCGGAATGTGCATCTACTGCTTTTTCCGCTCTCAATTACAACGAAAAACCATCCAATTCAGGCGGCATATCGCCATCCTTGAATGCCAGAGCTTCCTCAATCTGCAAATTCCATTGCTCTTCATTCCACAACTCAAACTTTGTCCCTTGACCGACCAAAACCACTTCCTTGGACAAACCGGCAAAAATACGCAGCGGCGGCGGCAGCAAAATGCGGCCAGCAGCATCCATTTCGACATCGCTGGCGTTACCCACCAGCAACCGCTGCAAATTGCGGGTCTTCGAATCAAAACTGGAAAGATTATTGAGTTTTTGTTCTATCGGCTCCCAGGCCGGCTGGGGATAAATCAGCAGACACTTGGAAGGATCAACAGTCACAATCAAGTGTCCTGTGCAAGAAGACATCAGCTCGCCACGGTATCTTGCGGGTATCGCAAGCCTACCTTTTGCATCCAGACTGAGTTGCGTGACGCCACGAAACATGCTGTCTCCTCAAATTTTGGAAAAATTTATCAAGGCCCGCCAAATTTTCCCACATTTCCCCACTACTTCCCACTTTAATCAAAAAAACCCTGCTAGTCAAGCGAGAAATTGGGCTTTTATAGTTATCTGACAAAGACTTAAACCCATAGCGGATTAACACCAAAATGGCAATAAAATATTCAAATAAATAAGGTAGATAGGAGAAAAAACCAGAGGAAAAGTGTTAATTCGGCCACAGCAATGCGCCGGATAGGATTGTTTCCAGAAGCAAAAAAATGCACACTTCACGGTTTCAATTTCCCACTTTAACCACCGATGACGCCCTCTTATTGGACGCAAGCAACGCAGGAACTGGCCGCACGTGATACCGTCATGCAGCAACTGATCGCACAATTCGCCGATGCCGCGCTGGAATCGCGCGGCTGCGCGTTCACGACACTGGCGCGCTCGATCGTCGGCCAGCAAATCTCCGTCAAAGCCGCCGAGAGCGTGTGGCAACGGGTCATCGCTGCCATCCCCGGCATCACGCCGCACAGTATCGTCGCGGCCGAGCAGGAATTGCTGCGATCATGCGGATTATCCGCAAGGAAAGTCATCTACCTGCACGACTTGTCGCGGCATTTCCGCGAAGGGGATTTGAGTGAAATGGCATGGGAGAATTTGGACGACGAAAGCATCATCAAGCAACTAATACAGGTGAAAGGCATCGGCCGCTGGACCGCGGAAATGTTCCTGATTTTTCATTTGCAGCGCCCCAATGTATTGCCACTCGACGACATCGGCCTGCAGCGCGCAATCAGCCTGCATTATTTCGGCAAACAAGACGTCGACAAAAATGCCCTGATTGAAATCGCCAAACCGTGGGAACCGTGGCGCTCGGTTGCCACGTGGTACTTATGGCGCAGCTTGGATCCGCTGCCGGTGGCGTATTGATAAAAACGACATGACCAAAATGATTGGTTATAAGTATCACAAACGATTACATTTTCTGCTTGAAGCAAAAAACAACCTGCCATACTTTAAGTTTATGAACTTGCGAATTAACATTCAGCATATTACCGTTACGCCGCACAAATGCCATAGCGCGGCAACAGTTCATGAATAAAACCAATGCAGTTGCAACGCGTCGTGGAACAATTTCCAATTACTCGTCAGAAAACCGGGCCTGAATAAACAACCCCGTGGTCTTGCCACGGGGTTGTTTATTAGCAACTTTGGGATCGATTAATCATTGGGTATTGCTTATTTGTAGTAATTCAGACCCGATTTGACGAAGTACCTGTTATCGGTTTCAAGGATATCGCAGTGATGGGTAATTCGATCAAGTAAGGCGGCGGTCATTTTTTCATCACCGAAGACCTGTACCCACTCAGTGAAATTGAGGTTAGTGGTAATGATCAGTGAAGTCTTCTCATACTATCTTTGACACCACGGTTCTGAAGCTCTGTCAGGACATTCAGCGTAAGCCTCCAACCCTTCCAC
>JAFEEI010000052.1 GCA_018241205.1 Pseudomonadota bacterium | reverse complement strand
TAGGTCAGCGTGCCGGAGCGCGACACCACACCAATACGGCCTTTTTTATGGATATAACCGGGCATGATGCCGATCTTGAGTTCGTCCGGCGTGATGATGCCCGGACAGTTCGGACCGATCAGCCGGGTTTTCTTGCCCTGCATGGTGTAACGCGTGCGGATCATGTCGCGCACCGGAATGCCTTCGGTGATGCAGATCACCAAATCCAGCTCGGCCTCGACCGCTTCATCGATCGCCGCAGCAGCAAACGGCGGCGGCACGTAAATCACCGACACGTTGGCGCCGGTTTGCTGTTTCGCCTCCTTGACAGTGGCAAACACCGGAATGCCCTCGAAATCCTCGCCCGGTTTGCGCGGATTGACACCGGCCACGAAACATTCCTTGCCATTGGCGTAGTCGCGGCACATGCGGGTATGAAATTGCCCCGTCTTGCCGGTAATGCCCTGCGTCATGACGCGGCTGTTGCGATTGATCAGAATAGACATAGTGTGCTCCTGAGATGATTAACTCTGACAACCGCACGAAGACGGTTTCGACTTCGCCGCGTTCACCGCTTTTTGCGCGGCATCGGCCATATCCGTTGCCGAGATGATCGGCAAACCGGAATCAGCGAGAATTTTTTTGCCAAGATCGACGTTGGTGCCTTCCAGCCGCACCACCAGCGGCACGGTCAGTTGCACTTCGCGTGCCGCAGCGACCACGCCCTCGGCAATCACGTCGCATTTCATGATGCCACCGAAAATATTGACCAGAATCGCCTGCAGTTTGGGATTGCGCAGCATCAGCTTGAATGCCTCGGTGACTTTTTCCGTCGTCGCGCCGCCGCCGACATCGAGAAAATTCGCCGGATTGCCGCCGTATAATTTGATGATATCCATCGTCGCCATCGCCAGTCCCGCGCCGTTCACCAGGCAGCCGATATTGCCATCCAGCGGAATGTACGATAACTCGTGTTTCGACGCTTCGATCTCGACCGGATCCTCCTCGTCCAGATCGCGCAGCGCGACGATGTCGGCGTGGCGGAATAATGCGTTATCGTCGAAATTCATTTTGGCATCGAGCGCCATCACCTGATCGCCATTCACCAGCCCGAGCGGGTTGATTTCCAGCAGCGAGGCATCGCTGTCGTCGAATGCCCGGTACAAATCTTGCAGCAAACTCACCGCCTGCGGCACGCACGATACCGGAATGCCGATTTTCTGCGCAATGTCCTGCGCCTGTTGCTGGCTCAATCCCGCCACCGGATCGATAAACACTTTATGAATTTTCTCCGGTGTCTCCGCCGCGACCCTTTCGATCTCCATACCACCTTCAGAACTGCCCATCAAACACACGCGCTGCTGACGCCGGTCGACCACCATGCCGACATAATATTCCTTGTCGATCTTCACGCCCTGTTCGATGTACAAACGATGTACCACTTGCCCTTCCGGCCCGGTCTGGTGCGTCACCAGTTTCATACCCAGAATCTCCCCGGCGCGCTGCCGCACTTCATCCAGCGACCGCGCCACCTTCACGCCGCCCCCCTTACCGCGCCCGCCGGCATAAATCTGCGCCTTCACCGCCCAAATATCGCCACCCAGTTGGCTAGCAGCCTTCACCGCTTCGTCGACACTGAAACATGCAATGCCTTGCGGTGTTGCCACACCGTATTGTCGTAAAATTTCTTTGGCTTGATATTCGTGGATTTTCATCGATATAACTCCATTAATATGGTGTTTGATTTCGATAACAGTATAGCCTACCAGGAAGGGTAAAATAAGCTAAACGCACTAGATTGGATACTCTTAACTCAATGCATCGATCGCATCACGAGATCGAGTTAATGATCCTGCTCCAAATACTCTTGTGAATATCACGTAAGTGTTAACTTATAATTTGGAATGTATTTTGGAGGGAGATACTCATTCGCATCATGAACCACTATCTCGTTAATATATTGTTTATTCTTCTTATTATAATTATTAACTTGATTCTCAAATTCCTCAACCAGCAATCTAAATCTGTCACATTCATATTTGTATCTGTCACCCAGCTTCATTATCAATTGCTCAGACGAGTCAATAACGATCTTAGTGACAGCAACAATTTCGCGATTGCGGTATCTCCAATAACCAGCTTTGGCCGCAACCGATCCATCATGCCCAATATCCGCTTGCTGATGTGGCATGCATCGCTTCTCCCGTTGTGTTCGCACTATTCCGTCAATGCAATATCCAGCTTGACGCCATATCGGTTTTTTTTGCCATCCGCATCAGCACTCCTCGTAATCATCGCATCGCATATCGTGACTTGCCCGAGCAATCCCTTTTCGTCGAGCTGATCAAGAAAACTGCGCGCGGGCTGGTGGTCGAAGTAGCCGACGGTGCGGTCGTTGATGTTGACTCGGACCATATCGCTGTCGTAGGGGTTGCTGTTGTCCGGTATCAGATGGGCTCTCAGGATGTGTGATTGAGCGGTTGCAGTGGTTTCAAAATCGATGCTGTTTTCCTGCGCCAATTGCTCAATCGCCTGCTGATACGGTTCCGTTGAAATGGTGCAGGCAAATTGGCCGAGTTCCGGCCAGACATAGGTGCCTTGTGCCGGTTTGGCGCTTTTCCGCACGCTTTGTTCCGGTTCGGGCGCGGCGGCGATTTTGTTCCGGTTAAAGTAGAGAATAAGCGCGGAAATCAGCGTAACCGGCAGGATGAGCGACACACCGGCCCCGGCGCCGGTAATCAGTCCCAGAAACGCCGACAACCCCAGGATCGAGGCCATGCTGATTCCCGGTTTTTGTTTGCCTGGATCACCCGAGGCATCAGGCTCGCGGTTCATCACGCTAATGCTGCAAAGCCTGTTCGATCGCTGTTACCACCGCCGGATCGGAAGGTTTGGTGTGCGGGGTGAAGTGCGTGATTAGCTTGCCGTCACGGCCGATCAGGTATTTCTGAAAATTCCACGTCGGATAGGTACCCGACAATTCCGCCAGCCGCACATAAAAAGGGTGCGCATCGCCTTTCTTCACGGTGGTTTTTTCAAACATCGGAAATTTGACATCGTAGGTGAGACGGCAGAAGTCCTGGATTTGCGCTTCGGTTCCCGGTTCCTGTCCCATGAAGTCATTGGACGGAAAACCCAATATCACAAGCCCTTTTTGCTCGTATTTTTCGTATAGCTGTTCCAGGCTTTCGTACTGCGGCGTATAACCGCATTTGCTGGCGGTGTTGACGATGAGTAGCACTTTGCCGGAATAAGCTTCGCATAAATTCACCGTATCGGTTCCGGCCAGTTTGCGGAAATTCTGATTGAGCAATTCGCTGTTGCAAGCAGCAAAAACAGGATCAAGCAAAAAAGTTGTCAATAAAACGAGCAAAATACGCATGGGTGATCTCCTTTTTTAGAGGTGTGTCCGAAAAATAGGGCATTTCATTCTATCTCACTTCATGCATCAAAAATTGATTTGCGTACGGAAAGAAAGGACCGACAGATGATCCGCACGTGTCGGCGTGCCGGGACCGGCGTTACCGATCACCGCATCGGTCAGGTAATAGTTCAGCATAAAGCGCATGTTCGCGTTGGGATACCAGTTCATACCCAAGGTAATGATCTGGACTTGGCATTTCGACGTGCCGGTTTTACACGGATCGGCGCTGAGGCTTTGCGAAAAATTTTCCGCCAGATCATAGCGCCCGGCCAATTCCAACGCGCCCCATTTGCCGGCCGGCTGCGGCTTGCCGAAAGCACCGCGGTCTTTTCTGTAGAGCGCGGTTTCGCCGGTCACAAACCAGCTGGCTTGCACATAGAAAGCCTGAATGGTGGAATCTCTGTTTCTGCCGTTCACTTGATGCGTGTTGTCGAGCAGGGAAAGCGCATACTCGCCTTGCAGTCTGAGCGGACCGATGGCGTATGCCGCTTCTGCAGCGAAAGTCGACTGACTGTTGTGGCTGGGCGCACCCGCGCTCGCGCCGGCAACACCCAGCGTTTTGCTGATGCCTTCGCGCCCGCCGTACACATCGGCAATCTTCGCTGGCAATGAATCCCGGTTGGCAGTGTCCCGGCTGGCGGACAGTCCCAAATGCAAAATATGGCTTGATTTGTCGATCGGCAACCAGATAGCGCGCCCGCCGTAATTGATACCCTCCAGCGGCAAACCGAAATGCGCCAAGCTCATCACGTAAACGCCGAAACCCAGATTGTCCCTCATTCCCCGGTAGCCGATACCGGTTAGAAATTGCCGTCCACTGTATATCCCGGTGGATGACGTGGACGGCCGTTCCATCATGGTAATTTCATTGGAACTAGTGATCTCTTCCAAACCCCGGTATGCCTTGAATTGTCCGACGGTCAGCTGCCCCGGGCCTAATTTGGCGGCCACCCAGGCTTCGCGCAGGCTATGCGGAAAAGGCGCGGTTTCGTTGACCGCGAAGTCGTTCTCGAATTTAAAGTTAACGCCGTAAATTTTTCCTGTGATGGTGGCGTACGTTCTGCGCCAATTGAATCCGCCATTGTCACTGCCGTTCAAAAGCTGGCTGCCGAATGCAGGGTAATTTGCACTGGGCTGATCCGGATACAGCGAGTGCACGTCGAGGTGGGCGCGGCCGTTCAAGCCAATCTCAAAATTACCATCATCGCTTTTGATTCTGGGGCCATTTTTGTAAGTGAAGTTAACCGCATAGCACGACGCAATGCTGAAATGAGTCAGCACTAAAAGGCTACAGAGCGTGATCTTCGTTTGCATTCCGGCACACCGCACCCTTGCATGAATGGAATGCGTGCGATTATATATCAACCGGAAAAAAGCGAACGGCGTTCTGCTTTGCCGTGACGCCGTACCCGCTCAAACAAAGAACGGTTAATCCGTGCGCAAGGCATCCACCGGATTCAATTTTGCCGCGCGCATGGCCGGAACTACACCGGCAATCAAGCCGATCAGCATCGACAGACACACCGCGCCGAGCACGAAGTTCCACGGGATGTTCACCGGCAATCCGCTGATCAGCAGTTTGAGCAATCCGGCGATACCCGCACCGATGAGCAAACCCGCCAAACCGCCGATGGTGGACAGCGCGGTCGATTCCAGTAAAAACAGCAGGCGGATGCGCCCGCGGGTGGCACCCAAAGCCGTGAGCAAGCCGATCTCCGACACCCGTTCGGAAACGGCGATATGCATCAGCGTGATCATGCCAACCGCGCCAACGATCAGCGAAATACCGCCCAGCGCCGCAACCGCAAACTTCAGCACCGTCAGCACGGTGGATAACGTACTGAGCATTTGCTGTTGCGGCTTGACGGTGAAATCTTCGCGCCCGTGCCGCGCGATCAGAATGCGGTTGATATCGTCGACCACCGCTTGCACCAGCGCATCCGGATGATAGGAAAAATTGATCTCCATGACGCCCTGGCGGTTGAATACCTCCAAAGCGCGCGCCGTCGGCATGAAAACGGTGTCGTCCAAGTCAAAACCGAGCACATTGCCTTTCGGCGCCATCACGCCGATGATGCGGAAACGCGTTGCGCCGACCTGCAGCAAAGCGCCGAGCGGATTGGCATCGCCGAACAATTCGTTGCGCACTTTGGCACCGAGCACGACGTATGCGCGCGGATTGCGCGGATCGTCATCGGGCAGAAACTGCCCGGTCTCGACTTGCATATTGAAAGCCCTGGCAAAATCGGGGCCTTGTCCGTACGCGGTTACGCGGCGGCTGCGGCCTTGCGCGCGGATTTCCGCATTGCCGATCACGCTGGCATTGGTATAGCGCACGTAGCGGCTTTGTTTCAACGCGATGGCATCTTCAATCGTCAACAAACGCGCGCTGCCGATAGCACCCAACGAGCCGCCGTGCGTATTGATCTTACCCGGCGTGATGGTCACGATATTGGTGCCGAACTGCGTGAATTCCGCCAGCACGAAACGCTGGATGCCATCGCCGATGGCCGTCAGTAAAACGACAGCGGCAATACCGACCGCGATTCCGGAAGCCGACAAAAAGGTGCGCAAACGGTGTGCCGTCAGCGAACGGAAAGCAAATTGGAAGGTGTCGAGGGTATTCATTGTTTGCCTATTGGAGTAACGTTAACAGATTGTTAAAATCTATCAATCTCTTAAGAATATCAATAGGATTAATAGAATAAAGTGCATATAAAAAGAATTGGAGGGAATAACTTTTGTTTAGGGGCTGTAGTAGATTAGCTTAGATGATAAGCTAATTGAATGAAGATAAGTCATTGTAGATTATTAAAGAAAACACAATTAAAGCTGCTGAAATACTTTGTGTTGGAAGTTACGGCAAGATCGGCAACCGATATACTGGAAATACAGCCGAATAGTGCAGTCCTGTTTTATCGCAAAATACGGGAAGTGATTGTGTATCATTTGGAGCAGGAATCTCACGAAATCTTTGATGGTGTGGTGGAGTTGATGAAAGCTACTTTGGCGATATCCGTAAAGGTAAACGAGGTCGAGGCGCTGCGGGTAAGGTTGCTGTATTTGGCATATTAAAACGTGGTGGCAAGGTCTATACGAAGGTTGTTGGAGATACCAAGACGGAAACGCTGATGCCGCTCATTACTAGAAAAATAGCACCTGACAGCATAGTTTATACAGACTGTTACCGCAATTACAATGCGTTTGATGTGAATCCTCTTTGCCAAAGGTAAGAATCACATCAATGGCATTGAAAATTTCTGGAATCAGGCTAGATAGTGTCGTCACGAGTATTTAGCCAGAGCGCAAGGCAACGGATCTGGACGGCAGCAAGGAAGGAAGAGAGGTTCTTGGTGTAGCGGGTAGCGATGCCGCGCCACTGTTTGAGCGCAAGAAACGCATTCTCGACGAGGTGGCGTTGCCGGTACAGGTGTTTGTCATATTCGCGCTGTCCCTTTCTATTTTTTCTCGGCGGGATCACCACCTGCATGCCCTGAGATCCCGCTTGCTCGACGATGGCATCACTGTCGTAGCCCTTGTCGGCAATCAGGTGCTGGGCCGGGATGCCAGCAATGAGTCCTTGAGCTTGTGTGCAATCTGCACGGGTAGCTTCTGTAGCAATGATTCTGATCGGCATACCATGCGCATCCACGGCCAGATGCACCTTGGTGTTGAGCCCCCTTTTGTGCGACTCATCCCCTGATTGCCTCCGCGCGCTCCGGCAGCATGCGGATGCACCTTGCAATGGCTTGCATCAATCATCAACCACTCAAAATCAGGGTCATCAATGAGTTGTTCGAGCAGCGCCTCCCAAATACCCCGGTCGCGCCAACGACAGAATCTGCGGTGCGTGTTCTTCCAGTCGCCGTAACTCGCGGGCAAATCCCGCCACGGCGCCCCCGTGCGCAAAATCCAAAACACTGCATTGATGAACTGCCGGTTATCTTTAGCGATGCCGCCCCATTGCCCGCTTTGACCAGGCAAATGCGCCTCAAGAAGCGCCCAAGTCGAATCTGATAGATCGTGCCGCCGTGTACTCTCTGTCATAGGTCAATGCAGTTTTAGTATTAGTGAAATCGCAATTTAAACACATCTTGTGACGAGGCTGTATAGGGAATCGCTGAATAAATCCCGAAGTTTGAGATAATAGTGATACCTGAACTTTCTAAATACGCCATGTCGCGCCAGTCGAACTATGCAAATCTTGACTCAATAGTCACAAGAAACGGTGGGAGGTTTTTTTAAGCGAAATGGAAGGGGTGATACCCTGGCCGCTTTTGCGGTCGAACATGATCCCCATTACCCCTGGACTGTGCGGCGAGGCCGTCAGCCGAAACCGCTGGCTGTGCCGGAACAACCCAATGACACATGGTCGATGGACTTCATGGCTGATCAACTCACCAATGATAGATCTTTTCGTACCTTCAATGTGCTGGATTGTCAATCAACATTCAAAATTTACCACCTATCAACACCCAAAAGTTTTCAGTTTAGAAGTTGCACAATTTAAATTTCGAGAGCTTTTTTGCGATGTTTAAATCGGTAAGAATCGTTACCGGTTTCAAGGATATCGCAGTGATGGGTAATTCGATCAATAAGGCGGCGGTCATTTTTTCATCACCGAAGACCTGTACCCACTCAGTGAAATTGAGGTTAGTGGTAATGATCAGTGAAGTCTTCTCATACAGCTGACTAATAAGATGAAATAACGAAGCGCCGCCGGATTCTGGGAATGGTAGATAGCCTAGTTCATTGAGGATAACAGCATCAATCTGAATGAGCCGTTTGGCAAGTGAGCCGGATTTGCCTAGGGCCTGTTAACACAACCTTG
>JAFEEI010000051.1 GCA_018241205.1 Pseudomonadota bacterium | reverse complement strand
ATAAATTTCCTCAAGGGCTGACCAAAAGCCCATCGCTCCATCACCGATTGCCATTTTGGGGGCGTTCATGCCGCGGCCTTGAGCATCAACAATACTTTCCGCCAGCTTTGGGTCGACTCCCGCATACCATCTTCGATCGCCAAAAAACGCTTCTGCCCACGGGCATCAACGCCGATGACGACCAGCGCACACAGTTTCGCATCCTCGGCTCTGAGACCTGTAAATCCCATCCCCAAATATAAACCCGCTGATCCTTGTCCAGTCGCGTTTCACGCCAGTACCGGTAATCCTCTGGCCATTGCTGTTTCAGTCTGGTTATCGTGCTGGCAGATAGCCCTTTCGCCTCCGGACCTACCAGAACTTCCAAAGCGGCTTCCCATCTCTCTCGTTGAAATGCCTTTCAAATACAACCACGGCAGTGCCGCTTCCAGAGCGCGCGTTTTACGTACATACGGCGGCACCCATGCCGAACGAAAAGTTACCGCTTCTTCGTTTTTACCCCGTACTTTCGGAATCTTGACCGTGACCGGCCCAATGCCGGTCTGAATCTCGCGCTCAGGCAGGTAACCATTACGTACAATGGCCGCTCGCCCATTGCCCAGAACCTGATCAGCGTACTGTTTCATAAACTCTGACAATTCCGCTTCAACGGCTTGCTCGATCAATTGCCGAGCCCCTGTTCTTAATAATTCAGTCAATGAATCTGTAAACAACTCTGGATCTGATAATTCAATAACGTTACTCTTGCTCATAGCGGTGTATCCCTCTTCGGTTGGCTATATTGTTTGGCAACAACTAATCAACCAGATACACCGCTATTTTTCAATCCTCAAACACCAGATTCTGTTATAACTCAATCTACTACAGCCCCATGTTTTATTTAGTCTCTTTAGACCAACAATTGTATTTGCTGGCCTAGAACCTATTTTCTCCTAAATGTCACCGATAGTGATTTACTTAATCATCTTTAAGGATTACCCCATGGAACATAACAATGGCAGTGAGACCAAGACTGACCAGATGCAGTATACCAACCCCCTGCAGTACAAGTAGCTATGGGTTCATTGGGCTCTAAATCTGAGCGTTTAACACATGTAGTTGAATGAGATAGGATTTGATAAGTTTTGACTCTGAGATTACTGAGAAATCCGATATTTTCATTCTGTGTTGTATCGTCAGAGAAATCTAATGCTAATGTCACCTCTTTACCTTCTTTGTTTATACCGGTTACACTTTTAATTTCCTGTAAGCTATTATTTTTTAATCCATTAATAAAATTTTGTGATGCAAACACTGCAAAAGTATGGGGTGAGTGATCAGGTTTTATTAACCTAATAAATAATACAGTCAGAAAAAAAGTAACGATTGCAGTAACTGGAATTGTGATTCTCATATTTCCTCCTTTTTAGTAATTAAAAACAAATCGTACAAAAAAAGTTCGTATTGGTATGAACTGTGAAACTCTATACTCGTAGTTAAGAATATTGAAATTGAAATTGCGGTATATAAGGTCTTGGTCGAGAATATTTTTTACTTCAAAACTAAGTAATCCCGTTCGTTTGGGTAGTCGATAGCCAATTAATGAATCAAGCATAAAAAAGTCATGTGTGCCGGTTTTTAGGGTATGTCCATTCGGGCGATCTAAATTTTGCGATACGTAAGTACCGATTAAACTTGACATCCATCCATTAGTATTAAAGAAATTTATTGATAATGGAATGAGAACATTTTCTATTACGGTTGGTTGATTAGGGTCTGACAAAAAAAAGTCGCTACGAGTATATTTCTCATATTGTGGCTCTCCACGAATACTCCAATTTTTATGTGGAAGCCAATAAAGATATGCTCGATATAGCTGTTCCTTTTGTTTCTCGAAAGCATCAGCAGAAGCATTAAATACAGGAACGTTCAAGTTACGTAATGATGCTTCAAGGCCAGCATAGAAATTTTGGGAAAAAGCAGCATCAAATCCGATGCCTTTTCGTTCTGCTCTAGTTCCATTTTGATCATCGAATAACTGATTAAACCCTGCGATTTGTGTCGGTTCTATTGTCTGATTGGCAATTAATGCAGATTTGACTGTTTCGAACCATGCAAGACGGATGCGTAACTTATCTGTAATATCAAGCTGTAATCCCAGTTTTGGGTTAAATTTATTGATCTTTATAGACTGATTAGTTCCAAAAATTACTTCATTAAGAGTATCGTGGCTAATGCCAGTGGTAAGATTAATATTCTTTAATTGATTAAAGTAAGCATAAATATACCCCTTATCACGTTCTTCTGTTGTGCTTGGCTGGGTTTCTTTGATGGTATTCTCATTTCCAGGGAACGGCCCTACTGAAGTTCTTGAATCGACATTTACTTGATAAGTACTAAAACCTGACACTGTATTAAAATAGCTTCCAGTGAATAAATGCTGAATCTCTGCTATATAGCCGGTCTGGTTTAATTTTCTGGTATAGGGTATGTGGATCGGTTTATCTTGAGCTGAGAATCCTAGGATTATGTCAGAATCCTTTGTGTCACGATCAGTATAGATGATTGAAGCAATGATATCCTGCTGTGGGGACAATGAATATTTTGCGCCTATACGTGCGAAATCTTGCTTAATTGCTTGTTTCTTATTCTCACTAAAAAAATCTATGCTTCCATCTAAAAATAAATCCCCAATTTGAGTTTGACGTGTACGAACCTCAGCTTGCATATTAAACTTTTCTGTAAATGCATGTTGAAGAAATGCACTGTAGATGTTGTGCCTTTGATCATAGTTTGGACGAAAACCATTGGTCTCATAATGAAACTGCCCCAAGCTGATTGAGGTGCGTTCATTAAAATTTGAAAACACCAGCTCATTTCCCAAAGTGCTATTGCTGCCAACAATTCCTGAGGCAACCAGTTGTGGTTTGTTGCGTTCCATCAAGGGCGCAAATTCGTTAAATCCTGAAGTTGATGGGCCGGTGTTAGTGATAATGTTAAGATCCGCAACCGCCATATGCGGTTGTACGGGATTGACATTGACTGGCTGGAGAAGTTGAGCTTGCAGTAGTTCACTGACACGTGCAGCTTCATGCCGCGGCGTGTTGGCGTAAGTATCCGAAAGAAACCGATGCGCCGAATGATTTGCCGGATCGAAACTCAATGATTTGGCCGTTTCCATCACAGCACGTCTTTCAAACCCCAAGTTCTCGAAGATCCGCGCCAAGCTGGAGCCACGTGCTGCTTCATCGCGATCCAGCAGAAATTGGGAACGATATACCGCACGATTATTGTTCAGCTCGATCGATTTTTGTATATCTTGGAGGGCTTCCACCGGCCGATTCTGAGTTTGCTTCTGGATTGCATCATAAAACCACGGAGTCGGATCTTTGGGGTCACGTTCTTTGGCGAGATCGAATTGAGTGCCGGCGAGCGAGTAGCGTTTTTCTTCAAAGTAGGCTTTTCCCAGATAGCTGCGGATAAGAGAATTCGCCGGATCCAGGCTGGCGGCGATTTCCAGTTCGATGCGTCCGGCCTCCAGGTTGCCTTCACGTATTAAGGCGATCCCTAATCCAAGCCGTGGCATGGGGTCGGACTGATCCAATGCAATGGCCCGGTGGAAAACTTCTTTCGCGGTTTGGGTGTCGATTTGCAGCAGATGAGCAAAGCCAAGCACTGTTTGTGTTTTGGCCAAATCAGGATTTAAACTTACCGCAAGTTTTGCGGCATCCAGGGCGCGTTCCAAATAGCCCACGGACATCTGCAATTCGGCTAACCGCGCCCAAATCAGTGCGTTCTGAGCATCGGATGCAAGTGCTTTTTGTACATTTTCCAGCGCCGCTTCAATCTCAAAATGCGCTTGCTGCGTATAAGAAAGTGCTAAATGCCCGGCAGCCGATTCTTGATCGAGCGTAATCGCCTTGTTAGCCAGTCCGAGTGCCTGGTCTTTGTCATTTTGCACGACGGCGATAATAGCTAGCAGTGCATGCGCATTGCTGTTATCAGGCTCGTGTTGTAGAGCTTGCCGGATAATTTCCTTGGCTTCTTCAGCCTGTCCGACGGTCAATAACTGGCTTGCTTGCCGGATCAAAGCGCTGGTACCGTCTTTGCCACTCTGCCAGTAATTCAGGATAGCGGGGTAATACAATGCCCATTGCACGGCATCGGCTGGGTGAATGATAATTTCTTTGCGCGGTACCTGCCCTTTGTATGTGACAGCTGCTTCATGATCATGCAGGAGTAGGCTTCCCAGTTCATTACTGACTGATACTCTGCCCTCATACACGACAACTTCGGTATTGTCTTCCTTAAGACCGACAAAAAATTCTGTTCCTTCGACACTGGCGTTAACAAAAGGGGTTCTAATCTTGAATGGCCTGGGCGTGCGTGTGATGATGTGGATCGCGCCTTCGAATAAATTCAGCAGGGAGATGTCTCTTTCTTCCTGAGCTCCTGGAAATGTAATGCTGGTTTTTTGATTAAGGCGCAGCATGCTGTCGTTGCTTAAGCGTAAAGCAGCACGGCTTTGCGCTCGGGTGCGGATCATATCGCCCGCGCAAAGAACGATATCCATACCAGCCACTTGCCAAGCATTTTCTTGAGCCCGGCGAATTTCGATTATCCCCTGCATCGATACCACCCGTGCGACCTCCGTTTTGCAAGTCGATGCTGCATATGTTTCGGTTATAGGGGCAATCCAGCAGATCACTGTGAAAACAGTAAGCATTAATGCCGAGGGTCTCTTTCGATATAAATAAATCGCGCTTGCCCAGCCTATTTTCATTCTTGCTCTTTCTTTCTATTCGTTGGGCTAATCAACAAATAATGAGTTGGTGTTTGTTTATTTAACTGTATGTTAAGCGATTTACTTTATGTAAATTGTAATTATACGGAATAAATAACCTTATAACTAGCTGGGGGATATGATTTTTATCAAACTCAATTGAAATTTTAATGGCCGTTTTTTTGTATGTGATATTTCTCACAGACAGGCCTCCTAGACTTTGTTCTTATTTTTTGTGTTGACTGCTGAGGATTTACTTACTGTCTATTGTGAGAGTAGGCCAAGGAGCTGCGGGAAGTTCGTTTTGATATTTTGCACACAATGAAAGAAAGTAATGCGAGGGGCCGTCGGAGGGAAATACGCTCAAGATATTGTGAAGATAGTGACTGGCTTCATCCCATTTCATTAATTGGTAAGCATTTAAAGCATGTGCAAAGGTTTCGCATAGCCATAGTTGCTGGTTGCTAGCGGATTGCCGATAGGCAATAAGCTCGAGCAACTCCACTGGCTGGAGTCTTCCGGGTAAGAGAAAGCTTCCTAACGGGCGTATCAGAAAATCATCCAACCCTTCGATAACATCACCCGATAGTAGAATGCGCGTTTTTAAAAATTTATTTGCACCCTGGATTCTGTTTGTTGTATTGACGACATCGCCTGTAGCGCGATAAGTGCCATCGCTTTTATTTAAAGACATATCGCCGAAATGTAAGCCAATTCTGGTTGGCAAAGGCGGATCATGCAATTTGTTGAAACGCGTAATGGCAGCATTGAGGTCAAGTGCTGCCTTGCAAGCACGAAGCTTTTCAGTGGAACTAGGTGTTTTTTTGATTCGCTGAAAAAGCTTTGGTACGCGCGGATTATCTGGTTTCTTAATCCAGATGGAAAGCGAGGAATCTCCCGTGGTATCCATAACTCTACCATGATGCTGATCAATGGGGTTCCTCAATACAGCGCGGTAAATGGTCATCAGTTTTTCAAGATCAGAAGGTTTCATGGTTTCGGACAGTGTTGTGTAGCCTGCGATATCGGTTGTTAAACAGGCACCGGAAAACACACCGTCGTACTTCTCGATAATGGCATCCAGTTCATCGTCCGGACCGGATTTACCAATATACCTCTCGAGTATGACGATTCTTAATGCCCAAGCCAGCATTAAAGTAAACAAAACTAGTAGAACCGGGATAACGAGCGGTAGCCAGATCATGGCATTTTTAAAGAAAGAGTAAGCGATGAAGGCATAGATGAAGACAAGAAGGAAACTGAGAACAATCGTTTTCCGGATGGATAGGAATTGGGCTGACATCCCTATGACAAAGCCAAACAGAAACAAAATGCTTAAACTGCCTGTCGCCGATAGCGGTCTGATCGGTTTGTTTTCCAGCAAATTGGCGAAAGCCGTGGCGGTAATCTCGACACCGCTGATGTAAAGGCCATCGGGGTTAGAAAACACTGTTGGATAATCGTCCCGGACAATATCCTGTTCCGCTTGGGTGGCGCCTGAGAATCCGACGAAAACCACTTTGCCTTTTAAACTTTCCAGCTCAAAAGAATGATCCCGGTTGTCGTCATCCAATGCCAATGCTTGATGATAAGGAATGGTTTTTATACTGCGCGGCGGGCCATAAAAATTCAGGTAACGGATTGGATCGCCGGAATATAGATCCAGCAGCGAGCGCATGACTCTTTTTTCTCCCGGATTGAGCAGATTGTCGCGATCCAGATTCTCTTTCAGTCGCGTTGCTAACTGTGGGTTGCTGACAAAGATGTTTCGTAGCGTCAGGATCAGATCTTCGATATCTGTTTCTTCGCTGATGCGAGCAGGTAATGGCGCAGAAAGCTCAGGCTCTGCCGAATTGAGCAGACGGACAAAATCACCATATAACGCCGAGGCATAGAGTTGTAATACCACGACCGGCACCGTCGCGATATCGCCGGCATTGGATTTAAAAGTCCAATAATGATGAACTCTTTCCGCTTTCGGCAATGTAAAAGGTGCGTGCGCTTTTGCCGCATCGGCAATAAGCGGCAACAGTTGTGCAGTGCCTTCACGGATATAGTGGTGCTGTGCCGCGTCATCCTGCCGACTCAGAAGTGCGGAATCCTCATAATCCAGCCGTTCCACCAATACGATATTACCCGCTGCTTTAATGGCACTCGCTAACGCCTCATCATGTTCCGGTGTGTCGCCTGGTGTATCAAAAATAAGATCGAAAATGATTGCGCTGGCGCCTGCTTCCGCCAATTGATTGATTAAACGTGCATGAAGGCTGCGCGGCCATAAGCGCGGCTTAATGGATAGATTAAGTTGGCTGGCCGAGGGCTGATCAATCGCGATGACAACGACATCAGTGGGCGCTTTGATCGCGCCGCGTAAATGAAACAATGCGCTTAAGCCGAATCTTTCTTCCAGCCATAAACCGGAGGGCGACAAATAAATGATCACACCCAGCAGACCAGTAAAAGTACCGAGAAAAAAGTATTTAAGCCATCTGACCATGTATTTTTAAATCTTATGGGTATCGCAGAGTAACACTAAAAGGTTATTTTGCAAGCACCTTTAGGTCTTGGGTATGCATGCTGAAAACTGATACTGGGTTTTATTGACAGGCTTTTTTAAAAAGCATCCCTGACACCCGCCACAATGGCCCGTCTCAGCAGTGGTGCTGTCTTTAAAAAAAGAAGTATGTTACAAGCTTCGTAATCACCACTTCTGGATTCAAATGGTGAGATAAGTTCTAACTCATGGCTCGTACGATTAACTCCATTATGCATCTTAAGAATGGTTTGAATATTTTTATGTAATCGGTAAAAGTTAAATTTTCATATTTTACAAAATTGATGGGAGGAGTACTGGGGTTATGTTAACTATCAAGTTCTCTAGGGCCACCTGTGCATCCTGTTATTAATAAGCAGATTACAATCAAAAATAAATCATTTTTATTCATGCAATTACTCCTCAAATTAATTGCAAACTTGATCAATAATCAGTTCATTAAGAGACTACAAACTGAGCAGTTCCTCTCAGATTAAAGATTGAGTACAGTTTCTGTGGTCCTGGGAGAGGTCCTGCAAATGTTGTTGGGCTCACAATTCTGATACCAGGAACCTTGATGCGTGTACCTGTAGATTGTGACATGACTGTAACCGCAGGCAGAATAAGGGTAAAATCGACTTTACGTAAATCTGGTATTGTTTCTAATGTTACAGTTACTTGTTGGCCGATTTCTGTATCGTTTATTCGAATTTCTGTACCTCTAAAAGTACGATTAAGTTCGTGATCGCGGTAATTTAGAAGTGGTCCACCTAGAATACCTGTTGTTGAGTATGTGATGTGAATATCACCGCTGCTAAGTTCAAATAAATTTGCTTGTGAAAAGTTTTCCATTTTATGCTCCTGACGGATAGTCCAATTAATGTACTGTAATAATTTTGAGATTTTCAATTAAGCGCAGCAATGCCCACAATTATTTTCTCTCCATTGTTCACATTCATCCTTCGTTGCAGGTCCAAAAACTGAGCTATAAATATTCGGAAACTTAGCGTCACTCGGAATAATTGAACACCCAGTAAGAATTCCTTCTGGAAATCGAGTTAACGCAATTACACGATAGTCTTTGGGTTCTTCCTTTACATCAACTTTTAAAACGGTATCGCCATTAATGAAAATAGTAACCTGTTTATAAGTTGAATCTGGAATAGTGACATGTGCTGCCCATGGTACGAGCACCATCAAACAAATATCTGAACCTGGTTTCATCGATTCTTCAATGAAAACTTGTGCGGTCCCAGGATCAGTAATGTAGAAAATTCCTCCACCCGGATAAATATCCTTAACTTGAGCGGTATAGCATGAATTAGGTAGATAACCAGTCAATGCCACTTGAGTCACTCCATTTTTGCGTACCGCATAAGCATTTAATTCATACATGTTATTTCTCCTTTCTTTCGTTTGTTCAAGCGATATTGCGCTAACTAGCTGATGCTATTGCAATTTAACAAAATGAAAATTAATTTGATATTTCGTGGTATTGGTCTAATTTGTTAGATTGTTGAGGATATGAAACCATGTTTTTTTATATTGCGCCGTGATTTTTATCACAAAATAGAATAGAAACAATGCTGTCGTAATTTTGGTTTTCAGGATTGTCTATTGGTCGATTTGGAATAATTGTGTAATCAACTGGAAAGAGAAGGATGTGCCAACTGCATGAAGTGGTTTTGCACAGCGAGCCTCTGGTATTTCAGGTAAAGGCGATAGAGCAACCCATCCTGTGAATGCAATTTTGAATTACGCCTATGCAATATTGGCGGGACAGGTAGAGCTGGCCCTACAAATTGCAGGGCTTGATGTTGCAGTGAAAAGCCTTTATGCCGATCAGGATGGCCGTATTTTGGAATCACTTAGACCAGTGTCGATCAAGCCATTTTCAGTTGAGTGGCGATGCAGCGATGGCGACGGGCAGGTTTTGTGATTGATCGGTAGGGTGTGATAAGGGTTCATCCGCAGTTGAGCCGTGTTGTAGTCACAAAAGCGCTGCTACCTGAAAATGTGATTCGGGAGGAAATCAATACTTATGTGGGATTACTCAAGCGACTGGGTGATGGCAAGTTGGCTGTGAAAAGGTAGCCGGTTCCAATGTTTGTGCTCATTTATCAAAAAGTGTACGGCGTTTTGGGAGAAATTAGCATATCCCGCTGGGGATTCTGGAAGCAGCCTGGGGCTGTTTGACCGGAGCGAAGCCGCCCCGATCAATGACTAGCGTAAGCGGTGGCTCACCCATAAGGATGCGGCAAACAGCAGCACCGCGCCGCCTTGATGCGATGCTCCTAATGGAATCGGCACCGCATGTAGCAGGGTGGCAATACCCAAGCTGATTTGGATCGCCAGCATCAACAGAAACACATTGCACGCCAGGCGTGTGGTTCCTTGCAGCTCAACCGTGCGCGATTTAAACCAGAAAAACGGCACGGAAAAAGCCAGTATCCAGGCGATCAAGCGGTGATCGAATTGCACCGTGGTCATGTTATCGAAGAAGTTGCGGTACCACGGTTCGAGCACAAAGAGATCGGGCGGAATCACGTGCCCGTTCATCAACGGGAAAGTGTTATAGGCCAAGCCCGCGCGAATGCCGGCAACGAAACCGCCGGATAGCACCATGATGAAAATCAATGACGTGAGACTGAAAGAAAACCGCCGCAGGCTGCGCAGTTTCTCATTGGCCGGGGTATATTCGCGTTGCGGCGACAGTAATCCCAGCGCGACCCAGAACATCGCGGCGAATATGACGAAAGCCAATCCCAGATGGGCGGTCAGGCGGTACTGGCTGACATGCGGATCGTTAACCAGTCCGCTCATGACCATATACCAGCCCATAAATCCCTGCAACCCGCCCAATACGAAAATCCCCGCCAGTTTGACGCCCAGCGGCCGGTCGATTTGCTTTCTCACCAGAAAATACACAAACGGCACAAAAAATACCACACCGATCAAGCGGCCTAGCACGCGGTGAAAGTATTCCCACCAGAAAATACTTTTAAACTCGTCGACACTCATGCCTTTATTGACTTGCTGATACTGCGGCGTGGCACGGTATTTCTCCAGCAACACATCCCAGTCTTGCTGCGTGATCGGCGGCATGGTGCCGACGATCGGCTGCCACTCGACGATGGAAAGCCCCGAGTCGGTCAGGCGCGTAACGCCGCCGACCACTATCATGGCAAATACCAGGGCACAACAGATGAATAACCAGATCGCAATAGGTTTCTGCATAATCGTAAAAAAATGATTGCTAAAATTGAATCCGGTAACAAGTTACCGGTTGCCTTATTTGGCGCGCATCAAGCGTTGCTTGGTGCGTTCCCATTCCTTTTGTTTCTCGGATTCGCGCTTGTCGTGTTGTTTCTTGCCTTTGGCCAAGCCGATTTCCAGTTTGATCCTGCCCGCTTTATAGTGCATATCGAGGGGAATCAGTGTATAGCCTGCGCGCTCGACCTTGCCGATGAGCCGCCGGATTTCTTCCGCGTGCAATAACAATTTGCGCGTTCTGACCGGATCGGGATGGATATGCGTTGAAGCTGTCATGAGCGGGCTGATATGGCTGCCGATCAGATGCAATTCACCGTTGCGGATAATAACATAAGCTTCTTTCAACTGAACCCGGCCGTCGCGGATGGCTTTGACTTCCCAACCCTCCAATACCATGCCGGTTTCGTACTTTTCTTCGATAAAATAATCGTGAAAGGCTTTTTTATTTTGTACTATACTCATGCGGGTATGAAATGGGTGGGAGTCACTAAATTTCGTGTATTTTATCAGTTTTTCAGTATTCCCTCATGATGCGGGGTGACTTACTTTTATGGCAGAAATAGAAAAATCAGTTTTGGTTGAATACTCGGCCAGTCAAATGTTCGCACTGGTCGACGATGTCGCGAGATATCCGGAGTTTTTACCGTGGTGCGGCGGCACTTCCGTCGAACCGCAGGACGAAGTGACGACGCATGCCACCGTCAAGATCGACTATCATCATATTCAACATAGTTTTACCACCAAAAATAAACGCTTCCCGCCGGATCTGATCGAAATGAGTCTGCTCGATGGTCCGTTCGAGCATCTGGACGGCTACTGGCAATTCATTCCGCTATCGGATAGTGCCTGCAAAATCAAATTTCGCTTGCATTACACCTTCTCGCACAAGATTCTTGAGAAACTGGTCGGGCCGGTGTTTCACATGATTGCCAACAGTTTCGTGGAACACTTCATCGAGCGGGCGGAAGCAATCTACGGCAAACGCTGACGGCGCCGATGCAAATCGAAGTTGCTTACGCATTGCCGCAGGTTCAAATTCTGCAAAAATTCGATGTGCCGCCCGGCTGTACGGTAGAGCAGGCGATCCGGCGTTGCGGAATTTTGCAGCAATTTCCGGAAATCGATCTGGCCAAAAACAAACTGGGCATTTTCGGCAAATTCACACAGTTGCAAGCGGTGCTGCAGCCGCATGACAGAATTGAAATTTACCGGCCTTTGATCATCGATCCGAAAGAGGCGAGAAGATTGCGCGCCAAGAAAAGATAGTCACTGACATTTCTGGCAGGTCGTTGAAAAACATTTTCGAGATAGCCGATACAAGGCAAAAACAGGCGAAAAAGCGCAGTTTATGCGTAATAAATGAGCATTTTGAGCCTGTTTTTAACGCCGTAGCGGCAACGCAGATAGTTTCTCAACGGCCTGCCAGTCCAACGTTTGGGAGAGAAAAATGAACCGCATGGTATTGATATCTCTTGCAACTTGCCTGCTGCTTTCCCTGTCCGCTTGCGCCACCAAGAAACCGGAAAAGAAAACATCGGATTCAGAACCTCAGGCCAAAATCCCGACGGCTTTCGAGCAGTTATCGCTTAAATCCGAAGCCAGGACGGTATTTGAAGATGCAGGACAATTCATTCTGCTGGAAGGCAGCAAGTGCACGCAACGCGATAACGGCCGGGAACCGGTGACGATCGTGCAGTGGATAGAAATGCCGGGTTACGTCGATAGCGGCACGGTGGTGTTGAACGGCTGGGATTTACACTATGCGAATCAGGATCGCGAAGTCAATTCGCTGCGCGCCGACATCGTGCACAGCAAGCTGGTTAAAAACACCGGCTCCACTTTTTTGGTATTCGAGGCGCAAGGTAAGTTGGACGATCAGAACCGCAACGACGCCTTTGAATTTTGCGTGTTTTATAGCGCATTCGGTTATAGCTCCGCTGAAATTGGCGCCACGATCGAGGAAGATTACAACGGCGTCGAGACATCGGCGTTGCAGGATGAAAATCAGGGTGCGGTGACTACCATGGAATACACCGGCCAGAAAGGCACGTTGAGAAAGAACGACGCGATTGCGATCATCCCGCGTGGCTTCGATTTTCAATTTGCCGACGCGTTTGAATGCGAATGGCGCTGGATACCGTGCAAGTGGCGCGACCGTACCGATTATCCCCTGCTGCAAGCGGCCTACAATTTATCGCAAACCAATACAGCACTGAATCTCGACGGCAGTCCGCATTGGGCGGTGCAAACCATTTTCAAGGATAACAGCACGCGCGAGCACCGCGTCAAAACCCGCGCCGCCTGGATTCGCGGCCGCAGCGTCAAACTGCGCGCGGATTTCCTCGCATTGAATCCGCGCGCCGGAAAGGCGAACACCTGCCGCAAAAGCGCCGATGGCGTGGTGCGCACGCAAACAGTCCGCATCAATGAACTGCCCTACGACTACGCCATTCCGATGCTGACCGGCTGGGATCTGACCAACGAATGCGAACAACAACGGCTGCAGCGCGCCGGGATCTGGATTCACGATATTCATTTCGACCCGCAATCGCAGCGGCTGGAATACAAAGTATCCTCCATCCTGCGCGACCGGGACGGCGCACCCAGCTTCAACAGCGCGCATCGTGTTACCGTGCTGGGACTGAACCGTCTGTCGTCCGCAGCACAGCAACGGGCGCCCCGGTTCCGGTTGAGACTTCGGGAGTAGCGGCGGTTGCCTGGTTATTTTTACCGTTGCAACCAGCGTTTGTCTGCACGCTTAACCATGTCGCGCAATAATTCTAGCTGACAGAGTTTTCTGATTCCTTCGACGCATCCTCACCGATCATCACTGGCTTGCCGTCGCGCCATACCACGGCATACTGGCCCAAGCGGTGCTTCCTTTCAAGTGCCTGAGTTACAGCTTTTTGCAGCGAACCCAGGATTACTTGGCCTTCTTCAGGAGATGTTGTTCTCTGGGTGATTTTCATTCCTTGGTGCTTGATGCCGTCTTCGATCTCGTTCAAAAAGATACGGCTTGCCGCAATCAGTTCGCGTTCCGGCGCCAGCGGAGACAGGCCGGCTGCGCTTAGATCGGCATTAACAAAATGAGCACAGTCCGCCACCTTGGACAGATATTCCAGTTCAAAGGAGACATTTCAATACTTGGTTAACCATAAGGTTACACTCGTATATACATCTAATTTTATAAATGAAACAATAAATCCGTCATGAGAGGTAAAAAACATGACACCTCGTCTTAATTAGCGCAACTACATAGATGGGTGGTTGAAAGCTTCCGAGGTTTTTTAGGGATACATCTATTTTTTGAAAATTAATAACGCGCTAAACCTTCACAAAGGCAAAGGGGGGGTGCAAATGGTTAAATCTCCTTCTTACGCGCAGTATTTGTGGATAAAGCGATTTTTTTACCGAAGAAGTATGGGAGCATAGTATGAATCAAATTGTACTGATTGCTTTACGAAGACCATATACCTTTGTAGTTCTTTCAATTCTGATTGTTATATTTGGAATCAGAGCGATACGGCATGCACCGACAGATGTTTTTCCCGCTATCAAAATTCCCGTAATTTCTGTAGTTTGGGCTTACGCCGGCATGTTGCCGCTGGATGTGTCCGGTCGTATCACTTTTTACTTCGAGCGCATGCTGACCTCGACGGTGGAAGGTATCTCGGATATCGTCAGTCAGGCGTACTATGGCATCAGTATCACAAATATTTTTCTTCAGCCCCATACTAATCTCCCTGGCGCTGAAGCGGAAGTCACAGCGATAAGCCAGACCATTGTCAACGCGCTGCCACCGGATATTTCGCCGCCGATGATCATGCGTTTGGAAGCATCTTCGGTAGCGGTTGCCAGTCTGCAGGTTACCTCAGATGAGATGACGCCGGCAGAGCTCTATAATCTTGCTTATACGCAAATCAGACCCCTGCTTGTAGTGATCCCGGGGGCGATTCTTCCGCATCCTTACGGTGGAAAGCCCAAACAGCTTTTGGTATCCCTCGATAAAGATAAATTACTGGCTCGTAATGTGTCGCCAACGGATGTTCATGCGGCTTTTGATCGGCAAAATATTGTGCTGCCCGCGGGTGACATGAAGATCAAGCAGACCGATTGGATGGTTCAGACAAACGCGATGCCGCCGGATATCGAGGAGTTCAACAGTATTCCGATTAAAAGGGAAGGTAATTCCTTCGTTTTCTTGCGTGACGTCGCCGATGTTCAGCTCGCGGGGCCGCCGCAAACAAACTCCGTAATGGTGGATGGTAAGCAGGCTGTCATTATTGTCGTCATGAAAAGTGGTGAGGCATCGACCTTGGACGTAGTCAATGGCATCAGGGCTGCTCTCCCGCGTATCAAGGAGATCGTGCCGTCTCATGTGGATGTCAAAATCATTACCGATGCATCGGTCTTCGTGAGGGAATCCATTGAGGAAGTTACGCATGAGATGGCGATAGCCGGTCTGCTGGTCGGTTTGATTGTCATGGTCATGCTGGGCTCATGGCGTCCCATGGTGGTTGTTACGACTTCAATTCCGTTGTGTATTTTAACCTCTCTTATCTTCCTGCAAGTGCTGGGTGAGTCGATGAATGTCATGACGCTGGGAGGATTGGCGCTGGCGGTGGGAATTCTCGTCGATGACGCGACGGTGATGATCGAGAACATCGATACTCACTTGGAAATGGGTAAGGAGCTCGATGAAGCAATCATTGATGCAGCAAACCAGATCGTTATCCCGACGCTGCTTGCTACATTATGTATATGCATTGTCTGGTTACCGCTGTTCACGCTTTCTGGCGTATCGGGTTTTTTGTTCAAGCCAATGGCGCTGGCGGTGATATTTGCTATGCTGGCGTCCTTCATCCTGTCGCGTACGCTTGTACCGACCATGGCGAAATATCTGATTAAGCATCCTCACGCAGAGGAACACGAAAAGGAATCGCACCAGAGCGATGAAAAGCCAGCGGGGAGGTTTGCCGGTTTTCAGCAGAAATTAAAGCATCATATGGGGATGTTCTCCCGTTTTCAGAAGGGATTCGAGGCTCGCTTCCTGCAATTCTGTGCCTGGTATGGCGGGCTGCTTGAATACACGATTGAAAATCGCCGTCGGCTTGCAACGATCATGCTGGTATTCGCGCTCGTCTCTCTTATCTTGTTCTACTTCAACGGGCGCGATTTCTTCCCTGAAGTCAGATCAGGAACCATTCAGATGCACATGCGGGCACCCCTCGGTACACGGATGGAATCCACAAACCGCATCGCCACTCTCGTTTCTAACGATATCAAAGAATTGCTTCCCGGACAGGTCGAAGACATCGTCAGCAATTGCGGCATACCCGTCGGACCGCATAACCTAGCGTTTATTCCGACGCCTACTATCGGAACGCAGGATTGCGATCTGACAATTACCCTATTCAACGATAAATCAGCAGTGTGGGATCTCCGTGAAATTCTCCATAAAGGTTTGAAAGAGCGCTATCCAGGGAGTGAATTCACATTTCAGCCAGCCGATCTGATAGCGAAAATTTTGAATTTCGGTTCCCCTTCTCCGATTACTGTTCAGGTTAACGGGATGGATATATACGGAAACTACGAGTATGCGCGCCAGCTGCAAGCTAGGCTACGTAAAATCCCCGGTTCCTCCGATGTCGTCATCCAGCAAACCATGCGCACACCAACCATGTTTGTCGAAGGACAAAGAACATTCGGACTCGGTGTTAACAAGAGTGAGACGGATATTGCCCTGAATATGCTGGTGACGACTAACGGAACCCAGCAGATCGATCAGAAATACTGGCTGGATCTGAAAACCGGGGTTTCATATCAGATCAACATATACAATCCTCAACCTCAGGTCGCAAGTGTCAATGACTTGAATACGATTCCTGTCAAAAAGATAGGGGATGGTGGTTTGGATGAGGATTATCAGCTTCTGGGCAATCTGACGAAGCTGTCGCCGGTGGGAACGCCTGGTCTGGTCACCCACAGAGGTATCATGCCGTTGATCGAAGTCTATGTGTCTGCCGAAGGGCGGGGGCTCGGTGGCGTGCTGGATGATGTCAAGAAGATTGTTGATGAGATGGATGACCTAGTCCCTCGTGGTTCCGAAGTTCAAATCGCCGGACAAGCTGCGAATATGGTTACTACCTACGGCGAATTGATTATTGGCCTGATAGCGGCTGTCGTGCTGATCTATCTCCTGCTTGTCATCAATTTTCAATCATGGCTGGATCCCTTCATCATCATTACGGCTTTACCTGGCGCTTTGGCAGGTATTGCCTGGGCTCTGTTCCTGACCCAGACGAACATTTCCGTACCGGCTCTGACAGGTGCCATCATGGCTATGGGAACGGCCACGGCGAATTCCATACTTGTCGTGTCCTATGCACGGGAGCGCATCGCAGAACATGGCAATCCGTTGCTAGCCGCTATCGAGTCGGGCAAAGCGCGTATTCGTCCTGTGCTGATGACTGCAGCAGCCATGATTATGGGCATGCTGCCGATGGCTATGGGAGGATCCACCAATGCGCCGTTGGGTCGTGCAGTTATTGGCGGCTTGACGTTCGCAACTGTGTATACCCTGTTTTTTGTTCCCTGTGTGTACGCCGTCATCTATTACAGTCGCAAGCAAAGCACTTCTAAAAATGAGCAAGACGCCCTTCAACAAGGAGACTCATGATATGGAGAAATCAAAGCAAAAAAACATGATGATTTTGGTGATCGTTCTTGGTGTCGCCTATATGGGTTATCGAATCATTGAATCCAAGCGAGACATGGCTTCTTTAACAGAAAAAGCGATTGAAAATGACACTCCGACGGTGGCTATCGTTTATGCCAAACCACTGCCTTCTACAGAAACCATCAAGCTTCCAGGAACTATCCAAGCTTGGTTTCAGGCGCCGATCTATGCCCAGGTATCTGGTTATGTGAAAATGTGGTACAAGGATTGGGGAGCGATCGTGAAAAAAGGGGATATCCTTGCCGAAATCTACGCGCCGGCTCTAGATGCCAAATACCGGCAAAGCAAGGCGGATCTGGAGTCGGAAATAGCCCTTAATAATCTTGCTAAACTCACTGCGGAACGATATATCGCCTTGCGTAAAAACCAGGCGGTATCCGAGCAGGCGATTTCGGTGAAGGTTGCCGAGGCCAAAGCCCAACAGGCAAAAGTCAATGCCGCCAAACAAAGAGTCAGTAACTATGAAGCATTAATTCGGTTTAAAACAATTGTTGCGCCGTATGACGGCGTGGTCATTAACCGTAGCATTAATGTGGGAGACTTCATCAATAAGGAAGGCACTATCAGCACACCGGAAGGTGAAGTCCGCAATCTTTTTACTGTCGCAGATATCAGCCGGTTGCGTTTGTTTGTCAATGTGCCCGAGGCATACGGTGCCGTTATGCATGATGGCTTGAAGGCCGATCTAACGGTGCCGCAATTTTCCAACCGGCATTTCACTGCCGAATTTCTAACAACTGCGCGCGGCTTCAATGAGAGTACACGCACGGTGGTCACCCAATTCGTGATTGAAAATGAAGAGCGAGATCTGTGGCCTGGCTCCTATGCGTCAGTCAATCTGACCGTAGAGGTTTCGCATAATCATCTCTCGATTCCATCCAGTTCGATGGTATTTGATGAAATGGGAGTTCGAGTTGCCTATGTCGATGAAAACAACCGTGTTCGCTTCAAGCCGATCACGGTAACCAGGTTCCTCGACGCTACTGTCGAAGTAAGCGGGGGCGTCACAACAGAGGACCGGCTTATAAACAATCCCAGCGCTGCCTTGCTTGAAGGTGATTTGGTGAAAATTGTAACGCCTAGACCGGGGTATGACATGATCAATGAACCAGTGGAATCACGTGAGGAGTCGAAATCAGCCTCACACTCGGAAATACCGGATCCGAGTTCAAAACAAGCGTTAAACAGATAGCATGCATCATAACGATCATTTCGATCATCTGACTATAACTGACTTGCGGTGTAAAAATGGAAACCATATTTTCAAACCTCTGCCGTCTCGGCGTAAGATTTGGTAGTTTCTTATTTCTGGCAGTTAGTCTGGCGGCTTGCAATACTTTTCCTGCATTTGATCTTTCACCCAAATATCAAGAACCTCAATTCGTTGTTCCGGATTCTTGGGAGGGAACGAGTTCTTTCGTTAAAGCTAATCCGTCGGATGATGTACTCCGGCCTGACTGGTGGAAACTATATGACGATCCAATTCTTGACAGTCTCGTAGAACAGGCGATGGCAGCCAATCCAGACTTGCATGCTGCAGCCGAACGGTTTGTTCAAGCACGTAATGCAATGATGAAGGCGCGATCTCGATATTTCCCCCAAATGGGCTTTGGGTTTGGTGGCAGCAATAACAGACAATCCGATCATACCCTCTTCCGTGCTCCCGGAGAACCTGACAGCGATACTCAAGTTCTGATGGATGGAATCGCATCCTGGGAACCGGATTTCTGGTCGAAACTCCGGAATGCCGCACAAGCCAAAATCTATCGTGCTGAGGAACGCGCGGCCGATTATGGACTGGCACGCCTTATTCTGCAGGCGGAAATTGCATCGAATTATTTCACACTGCGTGGACTGGATGCACAAATCGCGATTTACAAACAGTCGATCGATCTTTATAACTACTCATTAACTGTTGTAGAGACTCAGTTCGAAGGCAAGATCGCTTCTGCCCTCGACGTAGCGCGTGCTGAGTCTCTGTTGTACGCTACTGAGTCAAAATTGGCTCTGATGCATGGTGAACGCAAAGTGATGGAACAGGCTATTGCAATTCTCCTTAATCTTGCTCCAGCTAGTTTTAAACTCGAACCGGTAGATAACCTCCTTACCGCGAATTTTAGCCTTCCACAGACAATTCCATCTACTTTACTTGAACGCCGGCCCGATATTGCCGCAATGGAGCGCCGGATGGCACAGGCTAACCGCACCATTGGAATTGCACGCGCCGCTTTTTTTCCAAACGTATCCTTCCGGCTTGGAGGAGGGCTTGAGGATTCTGGACTCAATCTGCTTAGCTTGGCTAACAGTTTCTGGGCTTATGGTTCCTCTTTTTCCATTCCACTTTTCCAAGGTGGGTACCGTCGGGCGCAGTTACAACAATCATGGTCGGTCTATCGCGAGACAGAAAATTTATATCGCTCGACCGTACTGAACGCCTTTCGCGAAGTTGAGAATAACCTGGCCCAGACTCATTGGATAACGATTGCTGCCGAGCGGCAGGACGCCGCCGTCGAAGCTGCACGTAAAACACAAAACCTTACCATGGAACTCTATAAGGGCGCTCTGGCGTCCAGTCTTGAACTCATTTATTCCCAACTCGGTACGCTGACGGCCAGTATCGATTCTGTACAGATCAAGACTGATCTACTGAAAGCATCGGTGGCGCTTATTCGTGCGCTTGGAGGAGGCTGGAATCGCGATCAATTACCCGCCGACAACGAAATTCAACCCTTTGGCATATTGCAATATACTGATCTTGATAAGCCAGCACCAGCCGGAGAGATTGACGTCGATGCGAATCCTGCCGATAGAAACACCAAAAACAATAACTTGACAAAACCCTCAGTTGAGTCTTCATACATAAAAGTACGTAAATCGCCTTAAGCGCAGAAACTTTGGAGTTGTTTCCGTAGATCATAATGTGTTCATCAAAACGGGACAACTCCAACTCCAAAATAGAATATCGAATCATAGTTTTTAACGTTCAATCAACATCACTTCAATCTTATTCAACTTGCCACTTCGCCGGTATTCTAATTCAGTTTTTTCCCCCGCTTTCAGCGTGCGCAAAATCGCCGCATACGATGCCAAATCGCTGATCGGCTGCCCAGCCAGTTGAATCAAAATGTCGCCGGGTTGCAGTCCGGCTTGTTGCGCCGGAGAGCCGGGGAGGGTGTTGTCGATGCGCACGCCCTCGCCTTGGTACGAGAAATCGGGAACGGTGCCGAGGCTGGTTTTGCGTTTTTCTGTGGGTTTGGTGGATTCAGCAGGCGCGGGAGCGGATGACAGCGTGACCGTCAGCGGTTCGATGCGGTTGGCGAGGTATTCGCTGGCTTCTTTCAGGATGGCGGCGACTTTGACCAGTCCGGTGGAGTCGATTTTATCGGCGGTGTCGCCGGGGGCGTGGTAGTCCTCGTGTGCGCTGGCGAAGAATTGTACCGCTGGGATGCCGGCTTGGATGAATGCGGCTTGATCGCTGGAGCCGAAGTCGTCTTGCACGGCGTTGACCGGGATGCCGGTGACGAAACTTGCGCCGCGGAAGATGTGCACCAGTTCACGCGCAGTGCCGATGCCGAATACCGTGACCGGATTGTTGTCCAGCCGTCCGACGGTGTCCAGATTCAACATCGCGATGATTTTTCCCGCCGGGAATTTTTCGCTGCTGCGGACATAATGCCTGGAGCCGAGCAGATTGGCTTCTTCGCCGGTGAAGGCGGCGAAAATGACGGTGCGTTCCGGTTGCCACTTCGGCGCAATTTGCCGGGCGAGTTCCAGCATGACGGCGATGCCGCTGGCGTTGTCGTCGGCGCCGTGGTGGATTTTGCCTTGATGCGCGGCACGCACATCCGGCCAGCCAGTGCCGAGATGATCGTAATGCGCGCCGATCACCAGGCTTTGTCCGGCGAGCTGCGGGTTGGTGCCGGGTAGAATGCCGACGATGTTACGCAGCGTGATATTGCCTTTCGGCAGACCGGCATCCTGTTGCCAGGTCTGGAAATAGCTGTTGTCGTCACCGCCGGGTAGCAGGCCGATGTGCTGAAATTGCTTGGCGATATACGTTGCCGCTTCATCCAGTTCCGGCGTGCCCAGTTCGCGTCCTTTAAACGAATGGTGCGACAAGTGAGTGATATCCGCCAGCATGCGGCTTTCGGAAAAGACCGGCGGCAGTTCCGCCAGTGCCCGGCGCGGCTTGACGATAGCGGTGTGCGTGGAATGCGCGGCGTTGATTACGTAACCGTCTTTTTGCCGTACCGCTTGCGACAACGGCGATTGCAGAACCGGCCATTGGCCTTTGTCGATATTGGTCAGCTCGTCACCCTTGAACACCAGGTAACTGTACTTGCGGTAATGCGGCAGTTTGCTGGCGAGTTCGGCGATGGCCTTGGGATTATCGGCGGCAACCCACAACAGGGTTTTGCCGGGATCGGCAGGTTGCCGTGCAGTCAGCACTACGGCGTGACCGGCTTGCGGATAGCGTTTACGCTCCAGTTGCAGTTGCTGGTGCTGAACAGTGACGCCGCGATCTGCCAAAGCTTTCGGCAGTGCATCGGCAAAACGGTTTTGCCAGCCCAGAATCCAGACGGTGCGATCCTCCGGTAACGTTTTCAATTGCTCGTCGGTGACGATTTCCAGCAGGCTGGCCTGGGTCTTTTGCCAGTTTGCTGCCAGTGCGCGGTATGCTTCCAGTACGGCTTGGGATTCCCGCGCCGGCAGGATCAGCAGCGGTTTTTCCGCGCCGAAGCCTTGCGACAGCGCCGAAGGAATCTCGCGGCTATCCAAGCGGCGGAACACATCGAAACGCGGATCGAGGTCGATGCGTACCGGGCGGTTGGCGAATTCCAGCTCGAATGTTTGTTTTTTCTGTTCGAGAATGATGTGCGATTCGGTCGCCATATCTTCGCCTGCCAGCGTGACGGCGACTGGTACTTGCAAGCGATATGGTTCACCCGCTTGCGTTTGTTCGACGGTGAGCGTGAGTTTATAGCCGTCGCCGTGAGGTTTTGCTTCGGCGCTGCGCAGCACCAGATCCGGCGCGCCGGTGCGTTGCACCCATTGCTCGAATTGTTGCGTCAGATCCTTGCCGGTGACGGTATTGAACGTGGTGAGCAAATCGGTAAACGTTGCTTGCTGGAATTTGAATTGCTGGTAGAACCGCCGCAACACTTTAGTGAACTCGTTATCGCCCAGTTCCAGCCGCAGCATGTGGAAGAACATCATGGTTTTGCCGTAGCCGACCGCTTCCGAACTGGCGCTATGGCGCGAGACGAAGCGAATAATCGGGAAATCTTTTTCCTTGTTGACGAAATCCGCATACTTTTGCAGCACATCGCGGCGGTATTCTTCGCCTTTGCCGCGCTGCTCGTTGATTAGGTGATCCGCCAGATAAGCGGTCAATCCTTCCGCCCAGTTGCCTTTGGCGTAATCGACAAACACGCCGTTGCCCCAGTAGTTGTGCAAAATTTCATGCGGATACGACGAGTGCAAAATGAATGGCAAGCGAATCACCTTGGAGCCCAACAGCGTGAAGGAGGGCATGCCGTAACCGCTTTCCCAGAAATTCTCGACCAGCGCGAATTTTGTGTAAGGGTAGGGGCCGATCAATTTGTTGTATAGGGCGATATATTGCGCGGTGGCGTCCAGATATTTCTGCGCCAATGTCTGATCGGGGCTGCGCAGATAGACCAGCGCAGTGACCGCTCCGGCGGATTGCGTGTAACGTTGATAACGCCCGGCCACCAGGTAGATGTCATCCTGTGGCTGCTTTTCCTCCCAAACAATGTGCCGGGTTTCACTGGCGCCATTCTCACGCAATAACGCCCCCTGGCTTACCACATCCCAACCGGCTGGCAGTTGAATGTCGAGATGAAACGATACCAGCGCATCGCCGAATTGCGGATACCAGGCGCTGGCATTGGCCAAGAACACGCCTTCCGGCGCAATCACCCCCGGTGTCGAACCGAAACTGCGCGCATACTCCTGCCCCGGCCCTTGCACCGCGTGATGGATTTGACCGCTATAGTGCAGCGTGAATGTATCTCGTCCGGGTGGCACCGTTACCGTGTAATGCCGGATCGAAATCGGCCGGGATTTCAGCGCAACCTCGTTCTCATCTGCTTGAATTGCGGCACCCTGAACATCCGTGATCGATAAACCGGCATGCAAAAAGAATTCGAGTTGCACGGGTTCTTTTGCATTCCGTGCCCAATCCGGAATCCGGATTTGATCTTTGACGCGGATCTCAGAAGTGTTTGGCGACAACTGAATTTCCATGTGGTGATGGAAGGTTCCGGTACTTGCCGTCGCAACCGGGCTGATACAGAGGGAGAAAACAAGCACAAAAAAGGCGACGCTGAAGTTTAATGATTTTTGCATTTTGTAAGAAGATTGAACGGATTCTGATGATTATCGGGAATTCCACGCTATTTGCAGCGCAGTGTGATTTTCTTCACGGTACGGCGAGCATCATATCAAACATCCTATCTCCTTGATTCACACAAAACAGGGAAAAATATTACAAATTTATCCGGCTAAAAAAACTGATCTAAAATATGCGGCTGTGTAAGTTTTGTGTGCCTTGATTATTAATCAGCCGGCCGTTTTGATAAACGATGATAGGAAGGTGGCGGTATGAAGACAGATACTGACAATTTGCAGACAAAAATCCAAAGAACGAAATTTTTTCTGCTTTCCCTATTGTCCGGTATTTTTCTCTTTGTGGCATTTCAAGCCTGTGCAATGGATGTGTCGCTGAAGCCCATCTCCGACAAACTCAAAGTAAAATCCAGCGAAACGCGATGGATCAGTCTGGGTGCGGGCTATCGCGGTTCCGGACTGTGGACGGAAAATCTTAACGGCAATTTGAACGGCGGCAACTACAGCAACGATAATACGCGTATTTATTTGAACGGCCAGTTCAGCGAGCATTTGAAGTTCGAAGTCAATACCGATTGTTTCTTCTGTAACAATACCAGCGCCGGGGATAACCCCAGAATGTCCTATAACGTTCTCGATGCCATCGCAAAATTCGAGTTCAACCGTTATTTCAATATCTGGGGCGGCCGTATGCTGGTGCCGACCGAACGGGGGGAATTAAGCGGTCCCTTTTTTCAGGCGACCCACGATGCTTTCAAAACGCCGTTCTTTTCGCAGGATTTCAGCACCAAATTCGGCGATGGCGGCGCCGGACGTTATGGCCGTGACGATGGCGTGACTTTCTGGGGCAATGCGGAACCGAAGATCGTGCCGGGAACGCTGGGTTACGCCATGGGGGTTTACCGCGGATTGGAATCGACGCATACCGCGGGTCCCAATCAAGGCGGCTCAGTGCTGACAGCTGCGCGTGTCACTTATAATTTCCTGAATCCGGAGAAGAATCCGGGCTATTACACCTCCAGCACGTATTACGGTAAAGCGGGAGACATTTTGGCGCTGGCGTTCGGTATGTCGTACCAGAAAAACGGTGCCGGATCGCTCGCGCATCGCAGCGATTTTCTCGGTTTTACCGGGGATTTGCTGTTTGAAAAAGTGCTGCCAAGAAACCTGGGTGTTTTTACCACCAACGCCGAATACAAGCAGTTCTATGCCAATTACTCGACCGCTGCGTTTAGCGATAAGGATTGTTTCTGTATGTTTGACGGCAAGTCGTGGACCGTCACGGGTCTTTATATGTTTCCAACCAAAGTCGGCATCGGGCATTTTCAGCCCTATGGCCGGTTTACCAGCATTCAACCGAATCGCAGCAGCAACCGGGAAGAAATCGAAGCCGGTTTGAATTATATTATCGACGGTTTCAATGCGCGCATCTCAGCGTACTATCAGCATGGCGACCTGCTCATGAAGGGGTTGAATTATGCGCCGGGTGTAACGGGCCAGGCGCTTGACGTTTTTAAAATTTCTTTCCAATTGCAGATTTAGATTCCGGAAGAATACCTTCGGTAAATGATCATGCGCATGCTGTTATCTACACCTTCAGAAGAATTATCCACTCAGCAGCAGAATTTGACTGTTGTGAGTGATCGCGAGTCACAGCACGAGGCTTTGCCGCAACCCTCGATTAACTGCGATAAGCCGCTGCAAGCGAAATTAGCATTGGAATTTGCGGATATTGACGGTTCTTCCCGTCTGGTGGCGCGGGATCATTTCGGTCCGCTGCTGGTGCAAAAACCGCTCTATCCGGAAGGCCGGGAAGTTTGTCATGCCGTCATCATTCATCCGCCCGGGGGCGTGGTCGGCGGTGATCAATTGGAAATCTCGGCGCATGTCGGTGCGGCTGCAAAGGTGCAGATCACGACACCCGGCGCGGCGAAATGGTACAAAGCCAACGGCCATACCTCGCACCAGAAAATCACGCTCAGCGTCAATAAAGGCGCCGCTCTCGAATGGGCGCCGCAAGAAACTATTTTTTTCAACAACGCCAATGTCAACATCGATCACCAAGTGATACTGGAAAACGACGCCGCTTACGTGGGGTGCGAAATATTGTGCTTCGGACGCACGGCGTCGGGGGAGACATTCAATAGCGGTCAGGTCAAGCAGCGCACCAGTATCCGGCGTAACGGCACAATGATTTGGCTGGAGCAGATACGGCTGCACGGTGAGAGCACCGCCATGCACGGTCCGCTCGCCCTGTCGGGCAAACCGGTGTGCGCCACGCTTCTGCTGACTGGAAAACCAATGCCGCAGGCATTGATCGATTTGGTACGCGAAGAATCCGCGGGCATCGCCGGCGGTTCCGGTCAAATTGGTGTTTCGCAGCTTAAAACGCTTACCGTGGTTCGCTATCTGGGCAATTCGAGCGAGGCAGCGCGGCACATCATGCTGTGCGCATGGGGATTGTTCCGTCCGGAAATTCTCGGACGTCCTGCGATTGTTCCCAGGATGTGGAATACATGATGGGCGTTTGCACCGCCGGTTAAGACTTTGGATGGCAACGACTAAGTTGTAAATGTAACTTTACCCAGGAGAAAAGCGATGGACTTAACACCGAGAGAGAAAGACAAACTGCAAATTTTCACCGCCGGGTTGCTGGCCGAGCGGCGCAAGGCCCGCGGCTTAAGGCTCAATTACCCGGAAGCGGTTGCGCTGATTACCTGCGCCGTATTGGAAGGTGCCCGGGATGGCCGTACGGTGGCGGAGCTGATGGCAGCGGGGCAAAGAGTATTGACGCGCACGGATGTCATGGAAGGCGTTCCCGAGATGATTCCGGATATTCAGGTGGAAGCGACATTTCCCGACGGAACCAAACTGGTCACCGTTCATAACCCGATTATTTAACGAATAAGCAATAGGAGAATGCCATGAGAGTGCCCATGATTCCAGGCGAAGTGTTTACCGAACCGGGTGAAATCGAGCTGAATGTCGGCAGAAAAACTAAAACCCTGACCGTTTCCAATGGCGGAGATCGTCCGATCCAGATAGGTTCTCACTTTCATTTTTACGAAGTCAACTCCGCCATGAAATTTGATCGCAGTGCGGCGTATGGTATGCGCCTGAATATTATGGCGGGTACGGCCATCCGCTTCGAGCCCGGACAAGAGAGAACTGTGGAGCTCGTCGAGCTCGCGGGGGATCGGATCGTGTATGGATTCAATCAGAAAGTGATGGGCAAACTGAAATAGTTTGGTTCGCAACGACTTTACAGGAGTAAAAAAATGAGTGTAAAAATTTCCCGCAAGACCTATGCGGAAATGATGGGGCCGACAACCGGCGACCGTGTCCGTCTGGCCGATACCGAACTTTTCATCGAGATTGAAAGAGACTTCACCACCTATGGCGAGGAAGTAAAATTTGGCGGCGGAAAAGTGATACGCGACGGTATGGGACAATCGCAGCTCAGTCATGCGGACGTCATGGATACCGTGATTACCAACGCAATCATTATCGATCATTGGGGAATCGTCAAAGCGGATATCGGCATCAAGAACGGCAAAATCGCCAATATCGGCAAAGCCGGGAATCCCGATATCCAACCCAATGTCACGATGGCCATCGGTGCGGCGACCGAAATCATTGCAGGGGAGAATCTGATAGTCACTGCAGGAGGCGTGGATACGCACATCCACTTCATTTCACCGCAGCAAGCCGAAGACGCGATGATGAACGGCATTACCACCATGCTGGGCGGCGGCACCGGACCCGCGGTTGGCACCGCTGCCACCACCTGTACACCGGGGCCGTGGCACATCCATTCGATGCTCAGAGCCTCCGACGGATTGGTCATGAATACCGGATTCTTCGGTAAAGGCAACGCCAGCTTGCCGATGCCGCTTGCGGAACAGATATTGGCCGGGGCGTGTGGACTGAAATTGCACGAGGATTGGGGAACCACTTTTGCAGCCATCGATAACTGCTTGGCTATCGCGGATAAATATGATGTGCAGGTTGCCATTCATACCGATACGATCAACGAAGGCGGTTATCTGGAAAATACCATTGCGGCGATGAAAGACCGCACGATACATACCTTCCATACCGAAGGTGCCGGCGGCGGTCATGCGCCCGACATCATTGCCGTCGTGGGACTCGACAATGTGCTGCCGTCATCGACCAATCCGACCCGCCCGTATACCGTCAACACGCTCGATGAGCATTTGGATATGCTGATGGTGTGCCATCACTTGCACGCCAATATCGCGGAAGATCTGGCTTTTGCCGAATCGCGCATCCGTAAGGAAACGATTGCCGCCGAGGATATTCTGCACGATATGGGAGCAATTTCGATGATGTCCTCGGATTCGCAAGCGATGGGCCGGATCGGTGAAGTGGTGCTACGCACCTGGCAGACCGCGCATAAAATGAAAATACAGCGCGGCACATTGCAGGAAGACAACTCAAGAAACGACAATTTCCGGGTTAAGCGCTACGTTGCCAAATACACGATCAATCCGGCGATTACCCACGGCATTGCGCACGCCATCGGTTCGGTTGAAGTCGGTAAATATGCCGATCTTGTACTTTGGAGACCGGCATTCTTCGGTGTTAAACCCTCGATGATCCTGAAAGGCGGCATGATCGCCGCGTCGCTCATGGGTGATCCGAATGCATCGATTCCAACGCCGCAACCTGTGCATTACCGCTACATGTTCGGCGGATACGGCGGCGGCATCAAAACCTCGTGCTATACATTCGCTTCGCAAGCCGCTCTTGAAGAGGGGCTGATCGATCAGTTGCGGTTGGATAAAAACATCATTCCGGTCAAAAATACCCGGAATCTGCGTAAGAAAGACATGATTCACAACAGCGCGACACCGAAAATGGAAGTCGATCCGGAAACGTACGAAGTGCGCGCGGACGGTCAGTTGCTGACATGCGGTCCGGAAGATGTATTGCCGATGGCGCAGCGGTACTTTCTATTCTAGGGAAACGCTGATTAATTCGGTGGACGAGATGAGCACGAAGCGCACGGAACACAGCAACCGAGACATAAATAAGATAGGCGAGGGAGCGAGTACCGCGCAACGAAGTGATTCGCTCGTATAGTCAATTAATCAGCGTTTCCCTAGGGAAGCTCTGAAAAACTACTGCGCTCAGCCACACTGCGTTGAAATCACGTTCAAAATGCTCATTTACAACTTGTAAACTGCGCTTTTTCACCTGATTTCGCCTTGTTTGGCCGTCGCTCGCTACCTTTTTCAGAGCTTCGCTAGGAATGCCGGCGGCGGAGTAGGCTTTCCAGTTTGAAGTTGCTCCGCCGCGGATCGCCGTCATGTGATGATCGCAATGATGGCGATCGTCGATAATCCTTAACTGACGAAAATAACAGATGATTACGCTGAATACTAAAATAGATCGGGCCGAATCGGTTTTTGCGCAACTGGTTTTGCCTTATGAAATGCGCGAAAACAGCCGGCTCAGAACAGCACTCGAATCCGGCGAGGAAGTCGCGATTTTTACCGAGCGCGGCACCGTGTTGCGCAATAACGATTTGCTGAAGAGCGCCGATGGACGGGTAGTGCAAATCATCGCAGCTCATGAACCCACCTACCGCATTACCTGCCGCACGCCGTACGATTTGTTGCGCTGCGCTTTTCATCTGGGTAACCGGCATACACAAACGCAAGTCGGCGAAGGATTTCTGCGTATCCATACCGATAGCGTCTTGAAACAAATGCTGGAGGGTTTGGGCGCTACGGTTACCGAGGAGAATGCGCAATTTGAACCGGAATCGGGTGCTTACGGTGGTGGCGGACACCATCATCATGGCGACGGCCACTATCATGCGCACGGTCCGTTAGCACCAATCCCGGCCCGGCAGAAGATTCACCGGCCATCCGATCCGCACTCCCAGGAATGACTTTGCAATCCGCCTTATTGCTTCGTTTGCTGCAGTTGGCCAGCCCGTCGCTGCCGGTTGGTGCATATACCTATTCGCAGGGCTTGGAATCGGCAATAGAGAAGGGTATCGTCCATAACGACAGCTCGGCGCGCGCCTGGATCACGGAATATTTAACTATTGCCGCGGACTTTGAAGCGCCCATTGCATGGCGCTTGCTGCAAGCTTTTTCCCAGCGCGATGCAGCGAGTGTCAATCATTGGACCGAGTGCTTCATAGCCGCGCGCGATACCGCTGAATTCCGCGCAGAAACCATTCAAATGGGCTATTCCTTGGCAAAACTCGTCATCGATCTGAATCTTGCGGATGATTCGCTGCGCGCGATCCTGGCCAATCAACCGGAAATTCCGCTACCCACGGCGTTTGCCTGCGCGGCGGAAGCGCTTGCGGTGCCGCCTCAGGCAGCGCTGCTCGGCATGCTGTTCTCGATGGTTGAGAATCAAGTGCTGGTTTGCGTTAAATCGGTTCCGCTCGGTCAGGTTGCGGGGCAAAGCTTGTTGCTTTCCTTGCACGATGCGATTGAAAAAACGGCGTTGCGGGCGCAGCAGCTCGATGACGATGAATTATCCAATTGGGCGCCGGGATTGTCGCTGTTGTCCATGCAGCATGAAACGCAATACAGCAGAATTTACCGATCATAATTTTTTGGATAGAACGACATGAATAAACCATCAAATCCCCTGCGAGTCGGCATCGGTGGTCCGGTTGGATCAGGAAAAACGGCGTTGTGCGAAGCTTTGAGCAAGAGAATGCGCGATCGCTATGAAATGGCGGTCATCACCAACGATATTTACACCAAGGAGGATATGGAGATTTTGTTGCGCGCCAATGCGCTGCCTCCGGAGCGTTTGATGGGTGTGGAAACCGGTGGGTGTCCGCATACGGCCATCCGCGAAGATGCTTCCATCAATCTCGAAGCGATTGCCCGCATGACGGCTGATTTCCCCAATCTCGATCTGATCCTGGTTGAATCCGGTGGCGACAATCTTGCCTCGACCTTCAGCCCCGAGCTCTCCGATCTGACGATCTACGTGATCGATGTCGCCGCCGGTGAAAAAATACCCCGCAAGGGCGGTCCCGGCATCACGCGCTCGGCGCTTCTCGTGATCAACAAAACGGATCTGGCGCCGTACGTTGGAGCAAATTTGGAAATCATGGCGCGCGACGCCAAGAAAATGCGCGGTGACCGGCCGTTTGTTTTCACCAATCTGCATACGGGCGAGGGCGTGGATCAGATCATCGATTTCATTGTGAAACAAGGATTGCTGGAAGAAGTCAAGCAACAGGCAAGCCGGTGAATTTTGCCGCGGCTGTTTTTTTCCATAAAACTTAGGAGCTCATCATCATGAATTGGTCACTCTCAATCGACAAAGCGATACCCAGACCGTTGCGTGTTATTTTCAGGGGTGCCGGGCAAGTGTTTTTCTGTTGCAACGCGGTTACCGGTCTTATTTTTTTAATCGCGTTGTACGTTGGCGGGATTACCGCCGGACTTGCCGCGACCGTGGGCGTTGTGAGCAGTACAGTTGCGGCTTATTTGCTGGGATTCTCGGAGGATGATATCGATGCCGGGCTGTACGGTTTCAATGGCACCCTGGTCGGTCCCTGCCTGTTTCTGTTCCTGGAGCATACTCCGCAACTCTGGCTTTATGTGGTGCTCGCATCGGTATTGTCGACCGTGGTGCTGGCTGCTTTGATGCGAATTCTGCAACCTTATAACATCCCGGCCTCCACCTCACCGTTTGTGCTGACATGCTGGATGTTCATGGCGGCAGTGTATGCCTTCGATGGATTTGCCCGCGGTCCCGTTTTACCGCCGCCGGGCATACCCTCAATCATTGCAGAAACTACCGCCGCATCTACAGATGCATGGTTCAATGCTTTTACGCAGGATGCAGCCATAGCCTGGTGCACGGCGATCAGCAAAGGTATCGGCGAAGTCATGTTCGCCGATAGCGTCATTGTCGGTGCTTTATTTCTGATCGGTATTGCGATCACTTCCTTGCGTGGCGCATTCATGGCGTTATCGGGCGCGATCGTCGGCGTTGTCGTGCCGGTACTGCTCGGCGCGGATAAGACGCTTATCGAAATGGGGTTGTATGCGTTCAATCCGGTGCTGACGATGATGGCGGTCGGATGGGTGTTTCTCAAGCCGACCACGGGCAGCGCATTGCTGGCCTTGCTTGCGGGAATTTTGACCATTATTTGCCAGGCGGGTTTGGCGAATTTTCTGGCGCCGATCGGTTTGCCGACGCTGACATTCCCATTTGTTCTGGTCATGTGGATGTTTCTGTTCGCTGCCGGAAAATCCAGATACTGGGGAAATGCTTCTTAGGGAAACGTTGATTAATTAACTGCACGAGTGAATTGCTTCGTTGCGCGGTACTCACTCCCTCGCCTATCAGATTGATAGGTCTCGGTCGTTGCGTTCCGTGCGCCTCGCACTTCGTCTCGTTCGTTGAATTAATCAGCGCTTCCTTAGCAAAACACCGGCAAAGAGAACGAGCGGGATCTGGCAAGATGAGACCAATTGAGATCATCCGGTTCGATGTAATAATAAAAGCCCTGTCTTGACGGCGGGGCTTTTTGCTGGGAACCACCGCGGCCGTTCAAGTCAGAGGGCTGCTGTGCGTATGGGGAACGGCGGAATGCGTGTGTGTTTCCTGTGAAAGTTCAATCGGCACGATATGCAGCTTGCCGTGCCGCACGCCATTGGTAGCGATGATCTGATTGGCAAAGTGCCTGACATCCTGAACGATGCCGCGAAGGATGGTGACTTCGAGGCAATTGTCATGATCCAAATGGACATGCATGCTCGATAAGGTCAGGTCGTGGTGCCGGTGATGCGCCGAAGTCACCTGACCGGCCAAATCCCTTTCATGGTGATTATAGATATAGGTCAACGTCGCAATACAATAACCTTTGTTATCCTTCTGCAAACGGGAAGTTTCCAGATATTCCCGGATAAGATCGCGAATCGCTTCGGAGCGGTTGTAGTAGCCGCGCGCCTGGGCAACTTCATCGAACTGCTTGAACAGCTGGTCATCCATTGAAATAGTAAATCGTTCCATAAAAACTCCCACCGATTGTCATCGATAATGATTGATGAAGATAAATGCCGTTCCGGAATCGCCGAAATGTGCCCGCGTAAGCGCATAGTCGACATCGACGAGTATGCAAATAATAATTCTATCGATGAAAGATTGATACCTTAAAACTGATATACCAAGCTCGCGCGGAACATTCGCGGTTCAGTGGGATGAAAAACAATACCATCTTTCGCTATAGATGTTGGGCTTGTTTGATAACCATAATAATAACCAATATCGTAGGCTCTGGCGTTAAATAAATTTAAGATATCAAATTGCAATTTAAATTTTCTAACTTCATATCCTGTCGAGAAATTAACGATAGTTGTATTATAGGGAGCCACAGGATTGTTTGTGTCCACCGTCACATTACCGAAGTGGCGCAGACGGAGGATAGCAAAGATATTGTGAGGCAAATTCAAGGTTGCACCTGTATTGATTGTACGCCCCACCGCGTTGGGAATGTGAAATCCATATGCCTGGTTTGCAGGATCGCTAGCTTGGTTTAGCTGGGCCTGGTCATAACGCGCACGGGTAAATGAAAAATCAGCGTCCAAGGTGAGCCAGCTGAAGGGTTTATAGAAATTGGCCCACTCGATACCGTAGCGAGTACTCGCACCGCTTGTTTCCGTGGTGCCTGTATCACCACTAAATACAAGTTCCGACGCCGATTGTAAGTACCAGAACGCCAGGGTGGATTTCAAACCCTTGATAGCCTCGGTACGGAAACCGACTTCTGCACCCTTTGATCGCACTAACCCAGTGGCGCCCAATTGCGGTGCAAAATTGTTGTTACTTTGTTGATTAGTATTGACTACTGTTGCATTTACGCCACGGGCGTCATTAGAATGGTATCCTTCTCCAAAATTAAGATAGATCTCGGAGTCGTGCCATGGTCCCAGAACAATACTCAGTTTCGGGCTCACCAAAGCATCGGTTTTGTTGCCGGAATTTTGCGGAATGGTGAAAGCATGTACACCAAAATTGAATATATCACCGCGCAGACCTGCGATCGTTTTGAGTTTTGGCAGCCAATAAGTCTGGTTTTGCAGATATAACCCAATGCTGGTTACCGTGACCTGATCATTGCTCACATTATTGTAAACGACTCCTCGATTTGAGTTATTCAGCAGTACATGATTCAGATCATTGCGTACCTGAATGCCCAATGTATTTTGCATATCGAAACCTGCCACCTTATTGAATAGGGTTTGCTCAATCTTGCCGCCGAAATAGATACGGGATTCCGTCTGATTTACCTGGTCACTTGGCACTACTCCTCCTGGAAGCATAATGTTTTGGGAGACCGAGTTGATAAAACCACTGAAGTTAGAGAAAAGATCAAAATCGTACTTAGTCAGATAAAAGGTTGCCTCCCGTTGATAACTCTTTTCTTTTTGCCACCAAGTGCCATTAAGCGTATAGCGCCTTGTTTTTCCATTATCAGTGGGATCGATGTTTCCAAAGCGGTTTATCAAACCTTCATTCACTGCAAATAGAGGTATCTGATTGGTTGCGCGCCAGTCTGCATGGTACGCGTTAACGCCCACGCTGATACCCCAATTACCTTGATCGAGGCTATATTTAACCATGCCGTTAAACTTGAGTGCATTCTGAGCCAATACCCAGGGACCATCATAAGCATTCACATCGCCCGCATAGAGTAGATGACCATCCCCTATGCGGTTTGAATTTGCTACCACGCCACGGTAAAAGCCAAATGATCCCCCTGTGAATTTGGCGAAACCTTGAGGAAGGGAATTGAAGGTAGTTATCTTGGCATGGCCCGCGGAAGAAAAATCTCCTTGATCTGCATAATAAGGACCTTTCCCATATTGAACATTATCTATCAATTCAGGGATGAGACCGTTGAGATCCATGTACCCCTGTCCATGAGCGTGACTGGGTAGATTGATTGGGACGCCATCCACAAAGGTGGCGAAATCGGTACCGTGATCAAGATTGAATCCCCGTAGGAAATACTGATTGGCTTTGCCATCACCACTATGCTGTGTTGCAATCATTCCAGGAATAAACTCGACGACTTCGCCAACACGTAAAAGCGGACGGTTCTTGATTTGCTCTTGACCAATAAACCCTTGCGATGCGGATTGTGTTTCGCCAACAAGACGAGTGGCGCGCTCTTTCCCTCGCACTGTTATCTCCTTTAGCTTGACTACAGATTCCTCGCTTACTTTATCGATTCCGGGTTTTTTCTCTGATTTGGCAGAGCGCATAATATCTTGCGAGGCAGTGTCAGCGAACTGGATCTTGCGTTTAATGGTAGTATCCTTTCTGGCTTGTTCCGTGTAATAGGGTCCTTTCAGGTACTGAATATTGCGGATCAATCCGGGAATGATGAAATTGGTGTCCGCCCAGCCTTGACCATGCTCATGCGAGCGCTGGTTGGCCAGCATGCTGTTGACGGTAATCCGTAAATCCGTATCATGATCGAGGTTGAAGCCGCGCAAAAAATACTGGTTGGCTTTGCCTTCGCCTTCGCTGCTATGCTGCGTTACGGCCAAGCCCGGCACAATCCCCAGTAATTCGCCGGGACGGTAAACGGCGCTCGGATCAAGTTGCTGCTTAAGCACCGTGCCTTCGTTGGCGGAATCGATACTACCGGTCAATTCCCATGCATTGGCGTGTACCGTCATTTTTTTCACTGATGGTACGCCGGCCGCGTTGGCCGTCGTTTGCGAGCAGATTAATAAATACAGCATGCAGCATACAAATATCCACCGCAATGATGCAACAAGTTTGGCTGCTTCTTCCATGTTATTACTTAGCACTGAATTGGATTTTTTTACGCTATAAGTAGGAGATTACTGACGCTATGTTATGATAAATTATTTTTTTTTCATACACTATCGAAATCGAAATTAACATGAGGAAGAACCGGTTATGAAAATACCCATGAACGGCGCGGCAACGTGGTTGTTATGCGCAGTGGCGCTCTTTTTTCAACATTCGTTGCTTGCCTCGGACGGTCGCGAAAAACCGAATGTTGTGACAACGGTTTCCCCGATCACCAATATGGTGCAAAACATCGGCGGACCGTATATCAGGGTTACGGGAATCGTTCCCGATGGTGTCGATTCGCATACTTTCGAACCTATTCCTTCCGACATAAAAACGCTGCAAGCGGCGGAACTGATCGTCATGAACGGTCTCGATCTGGAATTGCCTACATTAAAACTAGCGGAGAAGGTCAAGAAAACGGCAACGCCGATCCTGCAACTGGGAAATCGTGCGCTTAAAGAAGAAGATTGGCGGTATGACTTCAGTTTTCCGCGCGAGCACGGTCATCCCAACCCCCATGTATGGCTCAATATTGAATTGGCGATGCGGTATGCGGAAATTATTCGCGAAGAGCTTATCGCTTTGGATCCAACCAATAAAGTGGCTTATCAGGTGAATGCAGCAACTTACCTTGGTAAACTGCAAAAATTGGATCAAGCGATCTTTGCCTGTGTCGAGACAATTCCTGAAAAGAATCGCAAGCTGGTCACCTATCATGATTCTTTTGCGTATTTTGCGCCGCGCTATGGCATGACCGTGATTGCGGCCGTGCAGCCTGCCGATTTTTCCGAACCGGGACCGCAGGAAGTGATGAATATCATTAAGCAAATCAAAAAAAACGGCGTGCCCGCGATTTTCGGTTCGGAAGTTTTTCCCAGTAAAGTGATGGAGCAAATCGCGCGCGAAGCGAATGTCAAATTCGTCGATCAGCTTTCCGACGACGAATTGCCCGCACCGCCGCATCACTCTTTCATCGGTATGATGGCTAATAATATGGCAATCATGACGGAAGCGCTGGGCGGCAACCCGGACTGCATGGCGAAGATCGATACCGGCAATATCCGTTTCTAGCATGTCATCCAATCTCGCGGTCAAACTGAGCGATGTTACCGCCGGTTATGAGCGGAATATCCTCTTCGCCGGTCTCTCGCTGGAAATCGGCGCCGGCCGGTTTACCGGCATTGTAGGACCGACCGCCTGCGGTAAAACCACGCTGCTCAAGGTCATGCTCGGCGTGCACCCGGTGATTGCGGGTAGTATCCGGTTGCACGATGCGCCGGTAAGCCGGATAAGATCGAACACGATCGGTTATGTGCCGCAGCTCGGCAATACCGATTGGCATTTCCCGGTAACCGTTGAAGAAGTCATCACGATGGGGCTTTATACCAACGGGCGCATCTGGCCTTGGCTGAGTAAAAAAGAGCGTGGCAAAATTCAGGCGATTGCGCACAGACTGGGCATTCTGGATTGCTTGCGGCATCCTGTCGGCAATTTGTCGGGTGGTCAGCGGCAACGCGCATTTCTGGCGCGCGCGCTGATCAACAACCCTAAGATCCTGATACTCGACGAACCTACCTCGGGGGTCGATATCAGAACGCAACACGAAATATTGCACTTGCTGAACGACATCAACGCCGAAGGTATCACCATTGTACTGACGACGCACGATCTGAACGCCGTAGCGTCGCATTTGCCGTGGGTGATTTGTTTCAATCGCGGCATGGTCGCGCAAGGACGCCCCAATGAGATTTTCACCAACGAAATTCTGACGCGCACATACGGCGGCGACATTGTCATCGTCAAGCACCAGGGGCATCTCTTGATCGCCAACAGCACGCCGCTCAACTTCGCCGATGACAGCAAATGGTAGAGTACATTCTCGAACCGTTCGACTATGATTTTTTCCGCCGCGGCTTGCTGGCCGCGCTCATGGTCGGCGCATTGGGCGGCTTGATCGGTGTCTATGTGGTGCTGCGCGGCATGAGTTATATCGGTCATGGATTGTCTCACGCAGTAATCGGTGGTGCGGTTATAGGGTTTACGCTGAATCTGAATTTTTATGCCGGTGCTTGCGCATTGGGCGTATTTGCTGCACTTATCATCAATAGAATCACCCAAAACACCAAGATCAAGCCGGATGCCGCTATCGGCATTGTGACAACCGCTATTTTTGCGTTAGGCGTGGCGATCATCAGCAAGCTTCGAAATTTTAAGCAGAATTTCGAAGCTGCCTTGTTCGGCAACATTCTGGGCATTACTGAACAGGATTTAATGATCATCGGGCTTGTCACATGTATCACGATGGTTACGATGTTTTTTACCTACCGGACGCTGCTTTTTTCCACCTTTGATCAGGAGGCCGCCCGCATCTTCGGAATTAATACCGGTGTGGCGCAATTGTTATTTTCACTATTGCTCACGCTGGTCATTATCGTTTCCCTCAATGTGACGGGCGTCACCATGGTCGCCGCGACTCTGATAGCGCCCGCGATGACAGCGCGGATGCTGACAGACAGTTTTAGTAAAATGGTGGTTTATTCAACGCTCATCGGCGCTATAACCGGTGTCGCCGGGCTGTATTTAAGCTATATTTTCAATGTCGCGTCCGGCGCAACCATAGTTCTGTTCAGCGCGCTGTTGTTCAGTCTGTCCTTGCTGGTAAAGCCGCTGCACAGCCATTAGCCGGAACGGAAGATTGCGAATACAGGCCGTTCCATCTGCGGTTATAATTTTCCATTCAATTTTTACCGGAATTTTGATTACACATGAAAACATCTTTAGGTATGCGGAAATTTACACGATCCAGTAGCGAGTTTTTCTCGATTTTAATTTTTTTAGCGGCATTAAACGCCAATGCCGCCGACTTCATCACCGACGAACAACAACTCTCCGTCAAGGAAAAACGCGCCGGTGAGGCATATTACCGGGCGGATTCGAAATGGATGATTTATCAGGCGGAAGTGGCGGATGACAATCCGTTTTATCAGATTTTCCTGAAGAATATCGATAGCGGTGCAGTCACGCAGGTGTCGCCGGGTACCGGCAAGACCACGTGCGCGTGGGTGCATCCGTCGCAGGAGAAAGTGCTGTTTTCGTCGACGCATGACGACAAGGAAGCCAAAGCCAAAATGGCCGCCGAGATCGAGCGCCGCAAGGCGGGTGAGCACAAGTCGTACGCGTGGGATTACGACGAATTCTACGATATTTACGAAACCGACTTCAGCGGTGGCCATATCAGGAATCTGACCAACACCCTGGGTTACGATGCCGAGGCGTCGTGGTCGCCGGATGGCAAACTGATCGCATTTGCTTCCAACCGCCGTGCGTACAACGGTGAATTATCCGAGGAGGAAACGGCTTTGTTCAAAGCCAACCCGGCATCAATGATCGATATTTACATCATGGATGCGGACGGTGCCAACGTCAAACGCCTGACGCAAACGAAAAGCTACGACGGCGGCCCGTTTTTCAGCCCCGACGGCAAACGCATCGTCTGGCGCAGATTCTCGGAAAGCGGTCGGGAAGCGGAAATTTTCACGATGAACATCGACGGCAGCGATCAGAAGCAAATCACGCATCTGAAAGCCATGTCGTGGGCGCCGTTTTATCATCCTTCCGGCAAGTACATCATTTTCGCCACCAACGTGCACGGCCATCGCAATTTTGAGTTGTATATCGTCGATGTTGACGGCATCAAAGAGCCGGTGCGCGTGACCGACAAAGACGGTTTCGACGGCTTGCCGGTATTTACGCCGGATGGGAACTACATCACGTGGACCAGCGACCGGACACCCGGCAAGAAAGGGCTGTTATTCCACGGTAAGTGGAATCATCAGAAGGCGTTGGAGAGTCTTTCGCTGAAGTAACCGGATATTAGCGCTGATGGGTAACAACATTAGTGCTTCTCATTTATCCGAATCCCTCGCTTCGGAAAAAAACTTTTCCTTGCGTTTTTGTTCGTCGAAGTAGAGCGATTCGTTGGGTTCGAGTTGATTGCCTAATTTCTGGATTTGCTGCCAGATATCGGGAAATTCACCGAGCCGCTTGAAGCGTCGGGCATTTTTCTTGAAATCTCTTTTGTTGTTGGTTTTGTATAGCAATTCGAATAGCAGGAACCAGCCGGGGATGTCGTGCTGATTTTGAGCAAGGTGCTTTTGCAGTAATTGAGCGGCGGCTTCCGGATTTTCCTGTTCGATCAGCGCACGTGCTTCGGATACAACTTGACCGGACGGTTCCGGTGGATTCTCCGCTGCTCCGGTTTTTTTCTCAGTGCGGCGCAGCAACAGTGTTTCGTATTGATGCCGTTCGGCTGCGTCCGGTGACAGTGATGTATCGCGTGACCGCGCGAGCCTTTCCTTGATTTTACGATAGCTGCGTACGATCACTATGGCGATCAAAAGTATCACCAGAATTCCAAGTAGTAACGCATTATCAGCAAATAAGATGGATTCCGCTGGAGCGGCACTGGCTTCAACCGGTGGAACCGGATCGGCTGGTTGCGGCGGCGGATTGGGTTGCTGCGGTGGTGTTATTGCATGCTCGGCTGGTGGGGGTGCTGTATGCTGCGGTTGTGGGGTGTTTTCCGCTGGCTGGGCTTGGTGTGTGATCTCGGCGGGCAGTTTATTTGCCGGTGCAGTACTTGCTGAGAGCAAAGACTGCATCGCGATGATCTGTTTTTCGATGGATTCAATGCGATTGAGGAGCTTGTTCAGTTCGCTCGTCTCTTCTTCGGCGATTTTTTCCAGCTGCGCGATGAGCTGCCATACCGGATGATCGTGACTAAAGCCGGGTTCTGCAGCCGCTTGTGCCGGTGCTTGCGTTTTGTGTTGGTTGGCGCGGGCGGCGTTTGATGGATGTGCTTTGCGCGCCGGTTTTGCGTAGGCGCCGATTGTTCTTAAATCGGGAATATAAATCGTGGTTCCCGCTGGGATCGATTGATAAATACCGTCAGGAAAGAGCTCCGGGTTTTTGCGGATGACCGCTCGTAAAAAGGCGTCGCGTGTACGCGCATTATCCGGGAACATCAGGCGGGCGATCTGCGGAATATCTTCACCGGGCAGGATTTGCCAGTGCATCCCGGGTTTCACTGCTCTACCGGCGGGAGATGTGGTTTTCGTATGCGCGCTAGTATCGTGTCCGGGATATGAAACAGGTACTTCAGCCGAAACCGGAGTACCTGTCAGAGAAAGAAAAAAGACAATTAATAATTTGCTGCGGGATAACGTCATCTCATTCAAGAATGTATTCTTATTTACAGTGAGTTGCGACTGCTTTACTGGCATCGGCTATTTTTCTCTGGCGCAGATCATCATCCACATACGTTAGGCCGCCAGCTCCATCGGGAACGGTCAAGCGCGGCGAATCGGTGTATATTCTAAGCTGAGTCTGGGCATCGATACACTTTTTTTTACTTTCTTCCGATTTTGCCTGCTGTTGTGCTTCTTCTTCCCTTCTTTGCTGCCGCCGCTTGTCGAATTCGTCCCGTTCTTCGGAGAAATTTCTGGCTCTATCTTGGTTACCCGAGCCCGGTGCGGATTTGTTGATATGTAATCTTTGTTCTTCCTTGGCGGCACCCGGTGGAGGCGGTTGATCGGTGTATTGCGTTTTGCCGTTCTTGTCGACCCATTTGTAAATCTGTGCGTAAGTGCTGGTGCTGAGTAGCAAAATGATCACGGTAACTGCAAAAATTCTCATAGTGGCTCCAGAAAATGAATCATCTGCAATACATCGGTTTCGTGTTTACGCAACTTAAAGATTTTCCGCATTAAATCATATCCACTGGAAATATGTTGTATTCTCAGTCTATTTGGCACAAAATTTGCCGCCAAATTTGGCTATAATGGCGCTTTGCCAAGGATTGTTATCATGCAATTGATTCAAAAAGCGCTGACCTTTGATGATGTTCTGTTGATTCCAGCCCATTCGACGGTTTTGCCGCGTGATGTCAGTTTGGCAACGCAATTGACGCGTACCATCACCCTTAATCTTCCCATTTTGTCGGCAGCCATGGATACCGTAACCGAAGCGCCGCTGGCGATTGCTTTGGCGCAGGAAGGCGGCATCGGCATTATCCATAAAAATATGACGATTGAAGCGCAGGCCGCGCATGTCGCGCAAGTCAAACGCTTTGAAAGCGGCGTGGTGAAGGATCCGGTAACGATCCACCAGAATATGACGGTGCGCGAAGTGCTGGAATTGATCCGCCAGCATAAAATCTCCGGGTTGCCGGTCGTAAACGGTAAAAAAGTGGTCGGTATCGTGACCAACCGGGACTTGCGTTTTGAGACCAATCTCGATCAGATCGTCAAACATATCATGACGCCGAAAAGCCGCTTGGTGACGGTGAAAGAAGACACGCCGCGCGCCGAGGTACTGGCGCTGCTGCATAAACACCGGCTGGAACGCGTGCTGGTGGTCAATGATCAATTTGAATTGTGCGGATTGATCACCGTGAAGGACATCATCAAAACATCAGAGTATCCGCTCGCCTGCAAGGATGAACAGGAACAGCTGCGGGTAGGGGCGGCGATCGGTGTCGGAGAAGGTAGCGAAGAGCGTGCGATCGCACTGGCGGAAGCCGGTGCCGATGTGATCGTGGTCGATACCGCGCATGGTCATTCGCAAAGCGTGCTGGACCGGGTCGCATGGGTAAAAAAGAATCTGCCAACCGTGCAAGTGATCGGCGGCAATGTGGCGACGGCGACGGCGGCCAGAGCATTGGTCGATCATGGCGCGGATGCGGTGAAAGTAGGGATCGGCCCCGGTTCCATTTGTACCACGCGTATCGTCGCAGGCGTCGGCATTCCGCAGATCACCGCCATCCATAACGTTTCCGAAGCGCTCAAGGGCTGCGGTGTGCCGATGATCGCCGATGGCGGAATCCGTTACTCCGGCGATATCGCCAAGGCTTTGGCGGCGGGTGCGAATACCGTGATGCTCGGCGGTTTGTTTGCCGGTACGACGGAAGCGCCAGGTGAAATTGAGTTATTCCAAGGGCGTTCGTACAAAAGCTACCGCGGCATGGGCTCGCTCTCCGCGATGCAGCAAGGATCGAGCGACCGTTACTTCCAAGACAAAGAGCAAAAAAACAACGATAAGCTGGTACCCGAAGGCGTGGAAGGCCGGGTGCCGTTCAAAGGCAATATGTCGGCAGTCATTCATCAATTGATGGGGGGTGTGCGTTCCAGCATGGGATATTTGGGCTGCGAATCGATTGCCGCAATGCACCAACGGGCGGAATTTGTCGAGATTACCTCTGCCGGTATCCGTGAATCGCATGTGCACGATGTGCAGATCACCAAAGAAGCGCCCAATTATCACGTCAAATAATTTTTCTTTTTCATGCATCAAAAAATCCTGATCCTGGACTTCGGTTCCCAGTACACACAACTGATTGCCCGCCGTGTGCGCGAAACGAATGTGTACTGCGAATTGCATCCGTACGATGCCGATCCCGAATTTATTAAAACTTTTGCCCCGCAGGGCATCATCCTATCCGGCGGTCCCGCTTCGGTAACCGAAGACGAAACGCCGCGCGCGCCGCACATCGTGTTCGAACTCGGTGTGCCGGTGCTGGGCATCTGCTACGGTATGCAGACGATGGCGGCGCAGTTGGGTGGGACGGTTGAAAATGCCGTTGTGCGCGAGTTTGGCTATGCCGAGCTGCAAACGACGCCGCACGGCGCATTGTTCCGCGATATCCAAGACCGCGCGGATAAGGATGGAAACAACTTGTTGGAAGTTTGGATGAGTCATGGCGACGCCGTGGTCTCGTTGCCGGACGGGTTTGAAGTGATGGCGTTTAACGCCGCGACACCGGTTGCCGCGATGGCGGACGATAAACGCCGTTTCTACGGTATCCAATTCCACCCCGAAGTGACGCACACGTTGCAAGGTAAAGCGATCATCGATCGTTTTGTGCACGATATTTGCGGTCTGGGCCGTGATTGGAACATGCCGGATTATGTCGAAGAGGTGATCGGAAAAATCCGTGCAGCGGTGGGTAACGACCGGGTGATTTTGGGGTTGTCCGGCGGCGTGGATTCCTCAGTGGCGGCGGCATTGATTCATCGCGCCATTGGCGATCAGTTGACTTGCGTGTTTGTCGATAACGGTTTGTTGCGCGCCAACGAAGCCAAGCAAGTGATGGAGACATTTGCCAATCACCTCGCGGTTAAAGTCATACATGTCGATGCCAGCCGGGATTTTTACCGCAATCTGGCCGGCATCACCGATCCAGAAAAGAAACGGAAAATTATCGGCCGGGAATTTGTCGAAGTTTTTCAGCGGGAATCGGCCAAAATCAGCGACGCTAAATGGCTTGCGCAGGGTACGATTTATCCCGATGTAATCGAATCCGCCGGGGGAAAAACCAAGAAAGCGCATACCATCAAATCGCACCATAATGTCGGCGGCTTGCCGGAAACACTGCGCTTGAAGCTGCTGGAACCGCTGCGCGAGCTGTTTAAGGATGAAGTGCGCGAACTGGGGCTGGTGCTCGGCTTGCCGCGCGACATGGTTTTCCGTCACCCGTTTCCCGGCCCCGGTCTAGGGGTGCGCATCCTCGGCGAAGTGAAGTACGAATACGCCGAGTTATTGAGACAAGCCGATCATATTTTTATCGAGGAGCTGCAGCACGCCGGCTGGTACAAAAAAACTTCGCAAGCGTTCGCGGTGTTTCTGCCGGTCAAATCCGTCGGTGTCATGGGGGATGGGCGCACTTACGAATATGTCATCGCTTTGCGAGCGGTGCAAACCCAGGATTTCATGACCGCCAACTGGGCAGAACTGCCGTACTCATTGTTGAGCAAGGTTTCCAACCGCATCATCAACGAAATCCGTGGCATCAACCGCGTGGTTTACGACATCTCCAGCAAACCGCCTGCGACAATTGAGTGGGAGTGAAATCAGGTCCTTCGGGGACTATCGCCAGTTATCGAAAAACTGCCGTAACGTGTTTATTTATAAAGAAATATGTCGCGGCAGCTATCGGTGGCTATCGCCGGCCAGCAGAACAGGTTGGCGGTGGAACTGGCGGTAAGAACTGAGGGCCGGATTAAGACCGTCCCGTTCACTATCCAGACCAAACCCGTCTTTGACGGTAAAGGTCTCCTCGGGAAAGCTTGTTTTATGCGGCTTTCCCGGCATCAGCAGGTCTCCTGGCCCCTGACGGTAAAAGCCGTCACGAAACAGGAGAAAAACCTCGATGCTCACCGACACCGCACTGCGCAACCTCAAGCCTAAGTCCAAGATTTAT
>JAFEEI010000050.1 GCA_018241205.1 Pseudomonadota bacterium | reverse complement strand
GGCGCGGTATCGAGATTGTGGTTGTAGTAATCCAAACCGGCTTCGCCGAGCTGTTGCGCCTGACCCGGCTTCAGTAGACCTAGGGTGGCACAGGTTTCCATGCCGAGCGACTTGACCGCACGCACCATCTCGGTCATTTTTTCGATATCGCGCTGTTTCGGGCCGCGCCATGCCGCGCCCATACAGAAACGCGAAGCGCCTTTGGCCTTTGCGGCAGCCGCGGCGGTGACCACTTCGTCCAGCGACAACATATCCTGATTTTCAACCCCGGTGTGATAACGCGCGGCTTGCGGACAATAACCGCAATCCTCGGGACAGCCGCCGGTCTTGACTGAAATCAGCGTCGATAACTGCACGCCGTTGGCATCGTGATATTGGCGATGCACCGTTTGCGCGCGGAAAAGCAGATCGTTAAACGGCGCATTCAGCAACGCTTCAACGTCCGCCACGCTCCAAGCTGCTGAATCTTGCGATTTTCTGGTGATACCACTCAGATCGTTTTGTGTCTCGCCACTTATCAGTGAATCCCAATTCATATCCATTTACCTATTGTTCCGTTTAAATGCTGTAGCGATCGTGCCGTTTGCCGATAGCCTTCGATAATCAAGAATGATGTCAGTGCCGCCTATTTTACCACTGCCGATTTTCAAACAATGGATTATATACGATGCGAATCCGGACTCAGAAAAACTGCCTGCTTTGCGGCATAACCGCCGATGAAGATTTTTGCGGCGCTTGTCAGCGCGATTTACCGCAATTGCCCGCCAACCATTGCCCTATTTGCCTGTGGCCGGTGCCAACCGGCGAAATCTGCGGTGCTTGCCTGAAAAAACCGCCGGCATTCACACGCACCGCCGCAGCCTTACGCTATGCATTTCCTGTCGATGCCATGATTCAGGCACTGAAATATCAAAGCAACCTGGCCATTGCAGCAATTCTGGCAAAGCAACTCATTGCCCGGCTGGAAACGGTCAGTGCGTTGCCCGATGTCATCATACCGATGCCGCTCCACCCGATCCGGCTGCGGGAACGCGGATTCAATCAGGCGATGGAAATCAGCCGTTATATTGCGAAACAATTGGCAATTACTTTGTTGCCGGATGGCTGCAGCCGCATCAAACATACAGCGCCGCAAACCGGATTACCGTGGAAAGAGCGGCAGAGAAATATCCGCCAAGCTTTTAGTTGTAAAATAGATTTGTCCGGCAGACATGTTGCGATCGTCGATGATGTCATGACTACCGGCGCGACACTCAATGAATTGGCGAAGGTATTACGCCGCCAAGGCGCTACCGAAATCAGCAACTGGGTTATCGCCAGAACCCTGCCGGAAATCAATCAATTGGGTCCTTATACTTTTTAAATTACCGTATGTTTCACATCGTTCTGCATCAACCCGAAATTCCGCCCAACACCGGCAACATCATCCGCTTGTGCGCCAATACCGGTGCACAGCTTCATTTGGTCAAGCCGCTCGGTTTCCCGCTGCAGGATAAGCAACTGATACGCGCCGGTTTGGATTACCACGAATTCGCTTCAATCAAAGTGCATGAAAATTGGGTGGAGTGCAATCGGAGCCTGCAAGGACATCGCGTGTTCGCGATCACCACGAAGGGAAAACAGCGCTACGACCAAGTGGCATATGCCGCGGGTGACGTTTTTCTATTCGGTGCCGAGAGCTGCGGTCTGCCCGCTCACATCATGGAGACTTTTCCGGAAGCGCATCGTCTGCGCGTGCCGATGGTGGCTACCAGCCGCAGCTTGAATCTATCCAATACCGTTGCCGTTGTCACTTATGAAGCATGGCGCCAAATCGGATTTCCCTCCGGACAATAATGAACGATCACTGCAAATTAAGGCTCTCGCTCAAGATGCGCGGCGTCACAAAAATTAGCAATTCACGTTTGTTATCGACTTTGGTGGTATTACGGAAAACGTACCCCAGCACCGGGATATCGCCCAGCATCGGCACCTTGTTGACCACCTCATTTTCAGTACGATCAAAAATACCCCCGATGACCACAGTTCCGCCATTTTCAACGAGAACCTTGGTCGTTACCGACTTGGTGTTGATCGGTGGCGGCAGGAATTGATTGATCGCCGTGCCGATTTGGTCTTGATTGACATTTAATTCCATATCAACCTGACCATTGTAGGTGATCAACGGTTTAACTTTCAGCCGCAACGTAGCATCGATGAAGCGGATACTGGTGGCGCCGCTGCTGGTCGCTTGCTGATACGGCACCCGGTCACCCTGCTCGATGATCGCTTCCACGCCATGCGCAGTAACCACGCGCGGGCTCGCAATAACCCGCCCTCTCTGGTCAGTCTCCAGCGCCGATAATTCGAGATTAATGAGCCGGTTATTATTAATCTTCAATAAACTCAAACCCAGTGCTGCAGGTCCGCCCAATAGGCCGGTCGCAGCCGCTGCGGGTAGATTCACATTCAGATTGTCCGAACCTGATGCCGAGCCTCCGCTGGCCAGAGAGCTCGAACTAGCCAGATTACCCGAAATTCCAAGCCCATAACTTCCCACATTGTTTGCATTCTGGATCCCGAAACGGGCTCCCAGATTCCGGCTGAATTGATCAGTCGCCACAACAATACGCGCCTCGATCATGACTTGCCGTTCAAAAATATCCAGTTTTTGGATGCGCTTTCTGATTTCTTCCAATCGGGATGGGATATCGGTGACAGTAACCGTATTGCTGATGTCATCCATATTGATCGTGCCGCGTTTGCTGAGCATGCTTTCGAACGACATCGAATTGACCCTGCGGTGATTCAAGCGAAAAATTTCGGAACGCAACGGTTCCATGTCGGCAATCTGCATCTTCGCTTCCACGTCGAGCAATTCCCGGTCCGCCATTTCCTTGCGCGGCGCGACAAAAATGACATTACCTGTCTGCCGTTTATCCAATCCTTGCGCTTGCAACACGATATCGAGCGCGTGATCCCACGGCACATCCTTTAACCGCAGCGTAAGATTCCCTGAAACGGAATCGCTGGCGATGATATTCAGATTGGTAAAATCGGCGATGACTTGTAACACTGCGCGCACTTCGACATCCTGAAAATTAAGCGATAACCGTTCACCGGTGTATCCGCCGTTGGCGCGTTTCTTTTTCGCCTGCTCTTCCTCATCTTCGCTCAGCGCCCGGACTTCCAGAACAAACCGGGTGCCGGATTGCCGCGCGGAATGTTCCCATCGCCCGCCCGCCTTGACATGCATCCGGACATTATTGCCTTTCTTAGAGGTTTCAATGGTATGCACGGGTGTTGCAAAGTCGATGACATCAAAACGTCTTCTCAAGCTGCCAGGTAGCACAGTATCGACGAATTCGACGAAAATATCGTTGTTTTGCAATTGCACATCGACGCTGGTACCGGGCTTTGTCATATCAACCTCAATCCGTCCTTCCCCATTGGCACCACGGCGGAAATCAATGTCCTGAAGACTGTTCACTTGCTGATTTGGAATTTCCTCCGCGAACCGCACCTCCGAAGCCGTTACCGGACTTTCCCGCACACTGACCAGCTTGATTAACAGGCTATTGTCTTGCGCTTGCATATCGTGCCGCATGAGTCTTGCCAAATTCAACACCAGCCGGGTGCGATCCCCAACCTGCACGATGTTGATGCTGCGCAAATCGCCTTCGGAAGCTTCTTGCACATTTCTGCCCAAGCCATTGGCAACCTGATGGAAATCAAAATATATCCGGTGTGGATTATCCAACGCGACGCCCATCGGCAATACCAGCAACGGCCGATCCAAAGTAAGTTTGGCGATGACTTCGCCATTCTGGAAGGTGGAAATATCGATTGAACGGATACTATTACTGCTATTGGGCGGTGCTTCCGCAGTTATTGTTTGTTGCGCAAAAACTGCCGCCGCAAAACAAATCAACAGTGCTGCTAATACGATGTTGAGACCATATCTTTTCATCATTATTGGTAGCTTTAGGGTTGTTTATTTTAATTCTTCAGCATGAGTGCACTTGTTTTTTCAATCCATTCATTTACGCCATCTTGCACAATCTCCGATAGTTTAACTTCTGATTCCGATATATGGTTAATTTTTCCAAAATTCTGACCTAGATAGTTCCCCGTTTGCACACGATACAAAGTACCGTCCGGGGATTTGATCAAAGCAAAAATCTTATCGTATTGCTGCAACGTTCCAACCATTGACAGGCTTTCCAGCGGATAGGATTCCAGCACTTCCTTATGCCGCGCCAAGTCCGGCTGAATTCCGTTACCAGCGGTTTGCACATGATCATTTTTGCGGGGCACAAAGGGGCTGGGGATGTCAAAAGCCTGATAAGTAAAAAATTGATTCGGCTTAATTTCAGGTAAAGGATCGATCTGACCTCGCAAGCCTTCACCGGCACTTTGAACAAAAGCTTCCAGATCATTAAAATCGTTCTGACTACAAGCAGTCAGCATTGTTAAAGGTATCGCAAATAACGTCAGCAGGTATAAGTTTCTGATTATCATTCACTTACCTTTACCTTTGACTTGCCTTGCTATTTCTTCTTCATCCAGATAGCGGAATGTCTTTGCGACTGCATCGAATACTAATTTTCCATCCGTACCGGGAGCGATAGTGATGTTATTTAAGGTAACAATCCGCGACAGTCGTGCAACATCGCTGGCAAAGGCACCAATATCATGGTAACCGCCGGTTACTCGGATGGAAACCGGTAGTTCCGCATAAAATTCGTTAATCGTTTCTTTCTCGGCCGGTTTGAACAATTCGAACTGCAGTCCTCTCCCCAAACCTGCCTGATTGATATCGACCAGCAACGCTTCCATTTCGGATTTATCGGGCAGCTGCTTCAACATCGCACTCAGTGATTGTTCTATTTCTCCCAGCTGAGTGCGCAGCGCCGGCAAATTGACCGCGCTTCTTTTTTTAATCAAGTAACTATTTTTTAATGTTTCTTCTTCTGCTTGGATTTTTTCTAGCATCGTAGTCTGGTCCTGCCACACCAAAAAATGGCCTGCAATAATGATGGCAATAAATAAAATGACCAGGGCGCCAATTTTAATCGGCACCGGCCAATTTCCCGCTTGATTGATATCCAGCTGACGCAATTCGATGAGCAAGTCATTCATGCTGAATAGCCTTATGATTTTCCAGGAGGATTGGTAAGCGGTTTTTGCGCATCATCAATCGATGTCCGTTTGAGCCTGATTCTCATATTGAACTCATTCTGACGGATGTTATTAACCGTCATCGCCTTGATTTCTATTAACAGTGGCGACTCAAGCCATTGTGAGGATTCAAGATTCCGCATCAGCGTGGATATCCAGGCATTAGATTGCGCATACCCCATCAGCGTAATATTTTGATCATTCTGCTTAATACTTTGCAAATACACGCCATCGGGCAGCAATCTCACCAGTTGATCCAACAAGTGCACGGCTTCGGAGCGGCTATTTTGTAATGTTTCGACAACATGCTTACGCGCAAGCAATTCCTGAGTTTGCGTCTTGATATTGCGGATCTCGGCAATCTCACCGTCTAGAACTGCAATACGGCTCTGCAAAAATTGGTTGCGGGCATTCTGATACTCGATATTGCCCGCGATGATGGAATAAACCCCCCAGACAACGAGAATCCCGAGAAAACTCACTGCACCGGCCAGAATCGCAATCTGCTGCTGTCTAGCTTTCCGCTTCAGTTCGCGATGCGGGAGTAGATTAATACGAATCATGATGGATCGAAACTTCGTAGAGCCAAACCGCAAGCGATCAAAAGCGCGGGAGCATCCTGATTCAATTGGCGCGAAATGATACGGCTCGATAATTCCATGCCGTTGAAGGGATTCACCACCAGTGTACTGACCTGGGTGCGTGCCGCAATGATTGCATCCAACCCTGGAATGACGGCACAACCGCCGACGATAAAAATATAATTGACTTCGGTATATTGCGTTGAAGTATAAAAAAACTGAATAGCACGCATCACTTCGATCGCCAGCGTCTCACAAAAGGGCTGCAATACTTCCGCCTGGTAATTTCCTGGCAGATTCCCCCCGCGTTTGGCGGTTTCCGATTCTTCCAGGGAAAGATTGAATTGATTATGAATTTCCTGTGTCAGCTGATCACCGCCGAAATGCTGATCGCGCGTGTATAGCGACTCGCCGTTTAGCAGCACGTTCACTTTCATGATCGTCGCGCCAATATCAACGAGCGCTATCACCCGGTCTTTCCCGCCATCCGGCAGTTGATTCAGGGTCAGCTCAAATGCTGTCTGCGCCGCGTAGGGTTCAACATCCATGACAACCGTTTTAAGACCCGCTGCAAGCGCGGCAGCCACTCGGTCTTCCACTTTTTCCTTACGCGAAGCCGCAATGAGAACTTCCACTTCATCCGGATTATCCGGAACGAACCGTGTAACTTGAAAATCCAGATCAACTTCATCCAATGGGAAAGGAATGTATTGGCTGGCCTCATTCTCCACTTGAAAAACCAGATCTTCCTCACGCTGCCCGGCCGGCACTACAATTTTCTTGGTAATTACATCCGTTGCAGGCAATGCCAACGCCACATTCTTCTGGCGCGTTCCCATACGCTTCCAACTGCGCTGTAAACTTTCAGTCACGGCTTCCATATTGGCAATTCCGCCATCCTGCATGGCATCAGCCGGTAAGGATTCTATGACATAGCGCTCGATGCGGTAGTTCTGGCTGCCTTTTCCAGTCATCGATAATTCAACCATTTTGACCGACGAGGAACTAATATCCACACCGATCAATGACGGCGACTTCAACTTCAGGAAGTCTAAATTGATATCAAAATTTCCCTTGAACATTGTTCAGTTAGAAGCGATACTCGTGGATTGCATTATGAGTTATCCAATTCAGGATTAATATATAAGCTATTCTCAAATCTAATAAATCTAAATTTATTAGAAAACTGCTTTTGATTTTGACAGAATCAGGAAAATCCAATTCAAAGAAAAACAGTAAATATACCCCCTATAATTTTGTATTCTAACCGTTTCATTACCTAATTATCCATGTTTGTTCGCTGGTTGTACTATCTTTTTATCACATTGTCCGCCTTGGGTTTGATCGGTGTAATGCTAACTGGCTTTGCCGGGTTAGTTATATACTCCAATTTACCATCACTCAATACATTGACCGATTATCGTCCGAAGATACCGTTGCGTATTTATAGTGATGAAGGTCAGCTGATTGGTGAATTCGGCGCAGAGCGCAGAAATGTCGTCAGTATTTCAGAAGTACCGGAGCATCTTAAGCAAGCGATTTTGGCGGCAGAAGATGATCGTTTTTATGAACACGGCGGCGTTGATTATCTCGGTGTATTGCGTGCAGCCTATTCCAATTTCTCTGCCGGCAGTGTGCGCCAGGGCGCCAGCACGATCACCATGCAGGTTGCGCGCAATTTCTTTCTGACCCGGGAAAAAACAATTACCAGAAAACTCAGTGAGGCGCTACTGGCATTTAAAATTGAACACAGTTTAAGCAAAGATAAAATCTTGGAACTATACGTCAATCAAATTTATCTCGGGCATCGCAGTTATGGTTTTGCAGCAGCCGCACACACTTACTTCGGAAAATCCCTGCAAGAGATCAATATTGCCGAAGCTGCCATGCTAGCTGGACTACCTAAGGCACCTTCAAGCTATAACCCTATCAGTAACCCCAAACGGGCTAAAAACCGGCAACTCTATGTTTTGGGCCGGCTTCATAAACTGAATTATATTTCCAGCGAAAAACTGAGCGAACTGGAAAAACAATCCATTGCCATCAAGAAACCATCGACTGCTTTCGCCATGCGAGCTGAGTATGTTGCTGAAATGGTCCGGCAGGTAATTTACGATCGCTACCAGGAAGAAACTTACGACAAAGGCATCAAAGTCTATACGACATTGCGTCAATTGGACCAGGAAGCTGCTTATCAGGCATTACGCAAAAATGTGATCGAATACGACAGACGTCGCGGTTACCGCGGCCCCGAAGGTTATGTCAATCTGGCCAAATACGGTGCCAATCAAGAGAAAACGTTGGATGACGCGTTGGATGAAATCAACGACAGTGACGATATTTACGCAGCCATTGTATTGGCCGCTAAGCCCAATACCATTCAGGTCTATAAGAAAGGTGGAGAGATTATTGAAATCACCGGCGAGGGATTAAAATTCGCACAGAAATTTCTGGCTGACAAAAAAGATCCTAGTAAAAAATACATCATTCCCGGTTCATTAATCCGCATTCAAAAGGATCAGAAAAATATCTGGCATATCGTACAGCTGCCGGAAATAGAAGCCGGGCTTGTATCGCTAGATCCTAACGATGGCGCTATTCATGCTTTAATCGGCGGATTCGATTTTTATAAAAATCAATTCAACCATGTCACACAAGCATGGCGGCAACCGGGCTCGAGCTTTAAACCTTTCATTTATTCCGCTGCGTTGGAGAAAGGCTTCACTCCAGCGACAATCATTAACGATGCTCCACTCTCATTCAGCGCTACGCAAACTGGCAGTCAAATGTGGGAACCAAAAAATTTCGATGGAAAATTCGAGGGACCGATGCGCATGCGTACTGCGCTAACAAAATCAAAAAATTTGGTCTCGATCCGGATATTGCAAGCAATCGGCATACAGTACGCGCAAGATTACATAACCCGGTTTGGTTTCGATATCAGCCGGCATCCGCCCTATTTACCGATGGCACTTGGTTCAGGTTCCGTAACCCCAATGCAAATGGCTGCGGGATATGCTGTTTTTGCAAACGGCGGCTTTCGTATCGCACCTTATTTCATCAAAAAAATAGAAGATGAGAAAGGCGATATCATCGAACAATTTCAACCCGTGTCCGTTACCAATGGCGCAAAACGTGTAATCGATCCGCGCAATGCTTTTATCATGACTAGCATGATGCAAGATGTCATCAATCAAGGTACGGCTGTCAAAGCAAGGCAATTGGGACGCACTGATTTAGCTGGAAAAACCGGCACAACCAGTAATTTTGTCGATGCTTGGTTCTGCGGCTTTCAGAAAAACTTAGTGACCATCGCTTGGACCGGATATGACGAACCAAAGTCACTTGGAAATAACGAAACAGGAGGACGTGTCGCGTTACCGATATGGATGGATTACATGGGATCTGTTCTGAAAGGTGTGCCCATGGCGGAATATAGGCCGCCCAATGGAGTCGTTACCGCTAAAATAAATTCAGCTACAGGATTCAGGGAGTCAAGCGGCGACATGACCGAATTTTTCTTTAGCGAACAACTCCCGCCGTTGAATGAGAATCCGATCGAATATACGCCCAAAGCCACCAGAGACGTACAAGATCAATTATTTTAGGGAAATTCTTAATTAATAACGCTTCCACAAATGCTCGCCGTTCACTTGAAAGCTGTGTATTTTTTTACCTAACTCAGCCTTGCTTGATCGCCGCTCGCCACCTTGTGCAGAGTTTCCTTGGGTTCAGTAGGTTTCAGGATTCTTTTTTTAACCATTTAGCAGCTTCTACTGCATAATAAGTCAATATCCCATCAGCCCCCGCGCGCTTGAATGAAAGCAGTGATTCCAATACGCAAGCTTCTTCACTGAGCCAACCGTTAATCGCAGCAGCTTTAAGCATGGCATATTCACCACTAACCTGATATACAAATGTCGGTGCGTTATACTTATCCTTCACACGACGCACAATATCTAGATAAGGCATACCCGGCTTGATCATCACCATATCTGCCCCTTCATTCAAATCCAATCCAACTTCCCATAAGGCTTCATCGGAATTTGCTGGATCCATCTGATAGGTATATTTGTTCCCAGCGCCAAGATTCACTGCGGATCCAACCGCATCACGGAATGGTCCATAAAAACTGGAAGCATATTTTGCTGAATAGGCTAGTATGCGTGTATTAATAAACTGCTGACTATCCAAACTATTCCGGATCGCTGCAATGCGTCCATCCATCATGTCGGAAGGTGCTACAACGTCTGCCCCTGCTTGCGCATGAACCAGCGCTTGCTGACACAGAATATTCACTGTTTCATCATTCATAACATAGCCACGTTCATCTATCAAACCATCTTGACCATGACTGGTATAGGGATCCAACGCGATATCGGTTATAATACCCAGCTCGGGAAAATTCTTCTTCAATTGTCTGACGACTCTGGGTATTAAGCCTTCTGGATTATAAGCTTCGCTTGCGGTTAGATTTTTAAGCCTGGTTTCAATCACCGGGAAAATTGCAAGTGCCGGAATATCCAAACGCAAACAATCTTCTGCTTGCACCAT
>JAFEEI010000004.1 GCA_018241205.1 Pseudomonadota bacterium | reverse complement strand
ACGCTATTACTATGATTCACATGATCAGTTGAAGGCTCATCTACATACTTTTGTGATGGCATATAACTTCGCTAGACGATTAAAAACCCTCAAGGGCCTCACGCCTTATGAATACATTTGCAAAATAGGGACAAAAGGGCCAGAACGATTTAACGTTGACCCATTCCAACATGCCGTGGGACTAAATATCTAATTGTTCAGCACTTCCTTAGTTGTCAGTACAACAAATTCAGACAATTATGAAATGCTGAATTTATTCCAACATATGCCGTAAAAATTACTAACAATAGCAATTGAAAAACTGATACCTTGTGTCTAATTGTCCCACAGCACATGAAAAAGCTTTGAATACTAAAGTTTCAAACAAAGGTGTCGATGAAACATTTAATGAATTTCGTTAAAAGGTACAAAAATGAAAATAGATAAAACATTACAGCCAGTGTCAACCGTATCAGTTAATGATGGGAAAAGACGTACTGATGTCACTCCTGCCACTGATACAAATCAGGAAGAAAGCGTTCATTTAAGTGCAAATGTTGCAAAAATACAAAATATTGACAGTAGCTCCGCAAGTGGTTCGATTGTAAATCCAGCTCGTGTTCAAGAAATAAAACAAGCAATTAGTGAAGGAAATTTTCAAATTAATCCTGGTGTAGTGGCTGATCGGCTACTCGAAACGGTCAAAGAGCTAATTCAGTCTAAAAAAGGTGCCGCTTAAATGTCCACATCACAACACGTTGCATGTTTTATGAAAGAATTGGAAACCGAAAAAAACATCTTTCAAGCATTCATAAAGATTCTAAAAAAAGAAGAAAATGCACTTATTGAAGGAAAAATAGAAGAAATTGATTATCTTGCTTCGGATAAATCACGTTTAATTGAAGAGCTGATTCAATTTGATGAAAATCGTAATGAATATTTAATTAAGCAAGGACTCACTTTGGAAAAGAATAGTATCGATAATTGGCTAACTAAGTTAACTAAACAACATTCGAGTTTGTCTGAAATAAAAATTTCATGGAATGAGCTGCTCAATTTGGCGAAAATTGCCCAGCAACTTAATCATTCCAACGGCTTGATGATATCGTCTCAACTGCAATATAACCAACGCACTTTTGCCGCTTTGCGTTGCGCGGCGGGAAATGTTTCCTTCTACGGTCCCAAAGGTCAAACTTACATTTGATCTCAGCGTACTTATTCAACAATTGGAATTTCAGTTACCTTATCCGGGTTGGTCGATAGAATCATAATCGACACCCGGCGGTTTCTCTTTCTTCCTTCAGGCATTTCATTACTTACTATTGGTCTGTTTTCACCATAGCCAATCGCAGTAAACCGATGTGCCTCAACACCATTTTCTATAAACAATCTAATCACGCTGCTCGCCCGGGCGGTTGACAACTCCCAGTTTGATGGAAAATTGCCGTTATGAATAGGTAAATTATCCGTATGCCCCTCGACATGAACCTCATGTTCATGCCCTTTGATCACATTAGCGACCGCTTGTAGCGTTAAGCTTGAATTCTCGGCAAGTTTAGCCTGCCCTGGCGAAAAAAGAACACTAGCATTAATCTCCACCGTTATTCCTCGAGAACTTTGCGTAATTTTTACTTGACCGTTTTTTACCAAAGGATCCAAAGCATGAAGAATATCTTTAGCCATACTTTTCATTTTTTCCTGCTTCTTCGCCGTTTGCACACCGCGATTGTCAAATGGCTTGATTGAATCAGTCTGGTTCGAAGGTTCTATGTTAATGGGCACAAACTCTGTCGACTGCACAGGCGCCGCATTGGTGGAATTGCTGCTCTTAAATGCACTTACTAACGAAGAACTTAAAACATGATACTTACCTTCATTTACCGATGAAACCGCATACATGACTACAAAAAAAGCAAATAATAATGTTATGAAGTCGGCATAGGAAACCAACCAGCGTTCCTGATTTTCTGTGTGCTCATCAGCTTTCTGCTCTCTTTTTCTTCTTAACATGATCATTCAAAAATCTTTTCAGGAAATGCATTAAATGAAATAACCACTCAACCTGCTCTCGATAAGACGAGGGTGTTCGCCATTTGCAATCGCAACAAATCCATCGACCAGTATCTCTTGCAGCACGACATGTTCGTTGATAATTGCTTTCAGCTTATTCGCGATTGGCAAAAAAACCAGATTGGCTAGGCCGACGCCATAGATCGTAGCGACAAAAGCAACCGCAATACCACTTCCTAACAAACTGGGGTCAGACAAGTTCTCCATCACATGAATCAATCCGAGCACTGCCCCTAATATACCGATAGTCGGTGCATAACCACCCGCGGCTTCCCAGATCCTGGCCGATTGGCGCAGATAATTCTCTTCAGCCATAACCTCAATTTCCAAAGATTCCCGCAACTTATCCGGAGCGCTGCCATCCGCAAGCAATTGCAGTCCCTTTTTTGATAGTGAATCTTTTACACCCGGCACAAATGCTTCAAGCGCTAATAAGCCATCTTTCCGGGATACTTGTGACCAATTGATAATTTGTTTAATCAAAGTTTGTGGAGAGTCGGATGGCGGAAAAAAAACCCACACGCTCATTTGGATGCCATTGACAAAAATTTTCACCGGACTCTGCAGCAATACCGCTCCGACGGTACCACCCATGACAATTAATAAAGCCGCCGCCTGAATCAACGAACTGAAATGGCCGCCCTCCAGTAGTTGCCCGCCAACAATCGCGGCAAAAGCCAGCAAAATGCCGGAAACACTATTCAAATCCAGTTTTGATTTTTTGAACATGGCAAATCCGTTTACAAGTCCAGTACTGGATTATCAAACGAGAAAATATTTTAAAGATTTCTCAAGCGGCTACGCAATCGAGCAACTGCTTGTGTATGCAACTGGCATACGCGGGATTCGCTGACACCGAGCACTTCACCGATTTCCCTTAAATTCATTTCCTGCTCGTAATGCATACCCATTACCTGCTTTTCCCGTGGCGGGAGATTATCGATAGCGGCAATCAGCATATTGCGAAAATTCTCGTCCAGCAATGTATTCAGCGGATCACCTTCTGAATCGATAAACAACCGATCCAAAAAAGGTTCTTCGTCTTCCTGTTGAAAATCCTCGTAATAAATCAATTGCGCGCCACGCGCACTTTGCAATGTCTCGTGGTACTCATCCAATGACATATTCAGTTCCGACGCCAAATCTTGTTCACTCGGCGCACAACCATTACGCTGTTCCAGAGAACTAACCGCAGCTTCAATCCGGCGCATTTTTTTGCGGATACTGCGCGGCAGCCAGTCGGCTTCACGCAACTCATCCAGGATGGAACCGCGTATCCGCTGAGCTGCATAGCTTTCAAACTGACGTCCGTACGAACCTTCGTAGCGATTGATCGCATCCAGCAAGCCAATCATTCCAGCTTGAATCAGATCGTCAACTTGTACGCTGGCCGGCAGACGCGTCATCATATGGTAGGCGATACGCTTCACCAGTGGCGTAAATTCCGTGATAAATTGCTCTTTATCAATCGTTTTAGTTCCAGTCGCAGTATACATATTCAATCACACTGTAAAATTAGCCATACTTAAATGGCTCGTCATAATCAATCGCTGCATAAAGCGCTCTATTCCTTCATTGGATGTGTCCGGTGAAGACCGTAAAATGTTTTGCGCCAAATACCGGAAACAAACTGCTACTTGAGAAGACGGGAATATTTCACTGACTGGTTTGCATAATTGCGTTGCATTCCGCAATCTGTCATCACTTGGAATATATCCGGCATACTCCAATGTTATTGATAAATAACGCCTCGCCACCTTGTATAAATTCTGATAAATAGCCAACGCCTCTATTTCCGAATCCGTTTTATTCACCAGAATCAAAAAGTGCTGTTTGGCGTATTCCTGGCTCATGATTTTGATCAGCGCATAAGCCCCCGTAATCGACGCCGCCGAACTGGAAATGACGATCATGACTTGCTCCGAAGCCAGGCTTAGGGGTAAAACATGTGTCGTGCCAGCCATCGCGGTATCGATCAGCACGATATCGATCGATTCAGTCAGCTCGGAGAAACTTTTGACCAGCCAATCCTGTTCCGGCGAACTCAGTTTGCTTAAGGCGTGGATACCGCGCATCGCAGACAGAACGGTGATATTCTCCGGCCCCCGCAGCAACACTTGATCCAGCGTTTTATCTTTGTGGATCACATGCAATAAATCAAAACGCGACTGCAACCCTAAGCTCGTGCAAATGTTGTTGTGGCAAGGATTTTCATCGATCAACAAAACCCGCTGACCATTTTGCGCCAGTGCGGCGGCCAGATTCACCACAACACTTGTTTTACCGACACGCGGCTTGCCGCTAGCAATGGTAAAAACACGCGCAAAATCCTTTCTCCGGTACGGCACCAGGTTACACAAACCCGCTGCTTGGTCTTGTAAAATCAATCTAGTCATGCATCAACCCCGCAAACAATTTCTCTTCCGCATAAGGCAAATCGGCGTTGTTCTTGGTCGCCATAATCAGAGCAAACTCCGCATCCTGAAGTGTGAAAGCGTTGTCTTCCGGCGCTGATTTAAAAATGCGATGTAATAAATAACGTGCATTGGCGATATGAATATCTTCCGGCACCTTCTGTCCGTTCGCGACATAATGCAACGATAATTTTCTACGGATGACAACATCCAGCGCGACACCTAGGCTCGCAGCCTCATCGACTTTCGTGACGATGCATCCGGAAATGCCGTTTTTCTGATAGGCGGAAATCACTTCATCCAGCGTCCTGCCGTTGGATGCGGCGCTAAGTATCAACATGCGTTTCACATCCGAACCGCAGTTACTGAACATGGCAATCTGCTGAGACACCATCTGATCACGTTGGCTCATGCCCACAGTATCGATTAGCACCATATGCTTATTTCTCAATTCCGACAGCGTCAGCTGCAAATCCTCGGTATCTTTTATACTGCGCACTGGAATACCCAGCAATTGCCCATAAATCCGAAGTTGCTCATGTCCGCCAATCCGATAGCTATCAGTAGTCAGCAACGCGACTTTATCGGCACCATGCCGGATGACGCAACGCGCCGCGATTTTTGCCGTCGTCGTGGTTTTACCGACGCCGGTGGGGCCGACCAGCGCATACACGCCACCTTTCTCAATCATGTCGTCATCGGCGGCCGTGTGTAAATTTGATGCTAGAGCGGATATGGCCTGCTTTAAACTGTTTTCGTAATCGAGACCATCCGGTAATTTATCGATCAGGCGGCGCGCCAGCAGCGGACTAAAACCGTTATCCAGCAACTTGCATAACAGTTTCATTTTTTCCGGCTTGCGCTGTGTGAAATTACCCCAGGCCATCATTGCTAATTGATCTTCCAGGGTGGTTTTCATTGCTTGAATCTCGGCGATAATGTCCTGAGCCGTTGATTCGGATAACACATTATTCGAGTTTTTCTTACTTTCCATCGGTTCGCTGGCAAGCGGCAATAGTGCTGAAGAGTATTCTTCCGTACTCAGCACTTTATTTTGCTCGTACTGCGAAATCCCCTGCGCCGGCGGTATTGAAGGCGGTAGCGAAGCAGGCGTGCGCACCAGATTACTCATGTCGGAATCTGCCAATGCCATGATTTCCACACCGTCTCGGGTTTTCCGGTTCGACAGAATGATGGCATTCTCGCCCAATTCCTCTTTAACTTGACGCAGCGCCTCGCGGGAAGAGGATGCAATATAACGTTTTACTCTCATTTGTTACCTCCTATCACGGAAGTGATTTTGATTTTTCGTGAATCTGGAATTTCGGAATGCGCCAGCACGCGCAACTGCGGTATGGCACGGCGCAAAAATCTTGCCAGCAAGAAGCGGGTTGCGCCCGGTACCAGCAACACCAGCGGCAAGCCCAGCTTTTCCTGTTGTTGTGCAGCGTTCCGGGCTTCCCGCAACAACGTATCGGCAAGCCCCGGTTCGATGCCGGCGCCTTGCGCGCCGCCGGTCTGCATGACTTGTGTCAGAATATTTTCCAGCTCGGGATGCAGACTTATCGCCTGTACTTCTGCGCCTGCGGGGTAGTATTGATCGACGATCGCGCGCCCCAGAGCGGTTCTGACGACTGCGGTTAAGTCGATAGCATCTTGTGTTTGCGGCGCATGCTCGGTCAATACATCAATGATGGTGCGCATATCGCGAATGTGTACATTCTCTTCCAGCAAATTGTGCAAAACTTTTTGCACCGTCGATAGCGGCAGCAGTTTCGGCACCAGGTCTTCAATAAGTTTCGGAAATTGCGTATTGAGGTGATCCAGTAATTTCTGCAACTCTTGCCGTCCCAGTAATTCGGCGGCATGTGTGTGGATCAGATGATTGATATGCGTGGTCACCACCGTGCTAGCATCGACCACGGTATAACCATTGATTTGCGCTTGCTCGCGCAAGTTTGCTTCGATCCACACGGCAGGAAGGCCGAATGCCGGATCGGTTGTTGCCGTGCCTGGCAATTGCGCCGTGACACGTCCCGGATTGATCGCCAGATACATCCCGGAATACGATTCACCTTGACCGATGATCGAACCCTTTAATGTGATGCAATAAGCATTCGGCCGCAGCTCGAGGTTATCGCGGATATGGATGACCGGCGGCAAGAAGCCGATATCCTGCGCAAATTTCCTGCGGATGCCGTTGATGCGTTTCAATAAATCGCCCTGCTGGGCTTTATCGACCAAAGGGATCAAACGATAACCGACTTCCAATCCCAACGTATCGATCGGTGTAACGTCACTCCAGTTTGCATCCGCTTTTTCAATCGAAGGTAATTCTGCCACAGGCGCTTCAACCGGCTGCATAATAACCGGATTTTTCAATTTGAAATAAGCGATTCCGCCCAAAATGGAGGCAATCAGCAGAAATACGAAATTCGGCATGCCGGGAATCAAACCCATGATGCCCAGTATGACAGCAGTAATGATCAAGATTTGCGGCTGATTAAATAACTGGTTCAAAACCTGTTCGCCGAGATCTTCGTCGGTAGTGACACGGCTCACCATTAAACCGGCGGCCGTCGAAATGATCAGTGCGGGAATTTGCCCGACCAAACCGTCACCAATGGTCAGTAAAGTGTAATTCTTGGCGGCTATACTCAAATCAAGATCATGTTGCATGACACCGACAATCAACCCGCCGACGATGGTTATCAGCATAATCAATATGCCGGCAATCGCATCACCGCGCACGAATTTACTGGCACCGTCCATTGAGCCGTAAAAATCGGCCTCCTGGGAAATGACCGCCCGGCGTTTGCGCGCCTCGTCTTCACCGATCAAACCAGCATTTAAGTCGGCGTCAATGGCCATTTGCTTGCCGGGCATGGCATCCAAGGTAAAGCGCGCGCTGACCTCGGCGATACGTCCAGCACCCTTGGTAATCACGACAAAGTTGATCACCACCAGAATAATGAACACCACTAGCCCAATCGCATAGTTACCGCCCACCAGGAAGTGCCCGAACGCCTCGATCACTTTACCGGCCGCATCCGGTCCGGTATGGCCGTGGAGTAATACCACCCGGGTCGAAGCGATGTTCAGGGACAACCGCAACAACGTGGTCAGCAGCAGAATTGTCGGGAATACCGCGAAATCGAGCGGATTCCGGGTATATAAACTGACCATCAACACGATGATCGACACCGCGATATTGAAAGTGAAAAACAGATCCAATACGAATGGCGGCAACGGCAACACCATCATGGCCAGGATGATGATAATCAGAATCGGGCCAGCCAAATTCCTGAGATTGCTCAGTGTTCCCATCGATGATAAGGTAATTGCATTATTCATAGTGCCACCAGTAAAAACTCATCATTAAAATTGCCGGTTTATGCATCGCCCGGTTCAGCCACACCCGGATCCAATTCCGCCGGAACCGGGACATCCACCGGCGGTTGCGGCACTTTGCCGCCGTATTCGTTATAGCGTCTTAACTGAAAGACGTAAGCCAGCACCTCGGCAACCGCGGTATACAACTTCTCCGGTATTTCACTTTCCAGTTCCGCATGGTGGTACAACGCCCGCGCTAATGGCGGCGCTTCAAGGATCGGAATGCGATGTTCCGTGGCGGCTTCACGGATGCGTGCCGCCAGTAAGTGCACCCCTTTGGCGACGACTTTCGGCGCACGCATGCTGTTGCTCTGGTAACGCAGCGCCACGGCGTAATGCGTCGGGTTGGTGACAATCACATCGGCTTTCGGCACTTCTGCCATCATGCGGCGACGTGCGGCTTCCCGTTGCAGACTGCGAATACGCGATTTAATGAATGGATCGCCTTCGCTTTCTTTGTATTCCTTGCGGATTTCTTCTTTGGTCATGCGCAATTGCTTGGCATGTTCCCAAAGTTTGTAAGGCACATCGACCAAAACGATCAGTATCATCGCGCCGACGATCAGCAGAAAACTCATCGTCAGGAATTCACCGGCGCGGATAATGCCCAAATCGACCGGCACCGTCAGCAGCATCATCACCGCATCTTTGTTGCTCCAAATAACCAGCACCGCGACACCGCCAATTACAACTGTCTTGAGAATTGCTTTGACCAGCTCAATTAAGCTGTGCACCGAGAAAATCCGGCCAAAACCGCTCATGGGATTGATCCGGCTGAACTTGGGCATAATTGTATTGGCGCTGAACATCCAGCCGCTCAAGGACATCGGCGCAAAAAATGCCACGATCACCAGCAAAAATAATAACGGGGCAATTGCCAGCAATCCCTCGAAAGCAAGCTCGTAAAAACGATTGAGCATCAAGTCGGGCTGATGCGCCAATTCACGCTCTATGTGCATGCCTGTTTTCATGACCATCAACAGCTTATCCACCAAACCGGAACCCATGAACAAGAAGCCGGCTGCAGCCGCCAGTAACAATGTAAATGTCGTCAGCTCTTGAGAACGCGCAATTTGGCCTTCCTCTCGCGCTTTCTCCAAGCGCTTCGGCGTCGCCTCTTCCGTTCGTTCTAAATCGCTATCTTCAGCCATGACCAGCTCCAAATTTCTACAAATGAATTATCATTGCGAATACTTGGCTTCAATGCCGGGAATAAAGAAGGAATCATGCCTTTTATTATCGAAACATCGAAATCAATCATTTATAAACATTAATATCAATGAGTTAAATAAAAATTACAGGATATTGCGGATGCCGCAAAACGGCATCGTTAGCATGATCCGGTTACCCCTATATGCTTATGCAGTCTACGTTACGTTTAATCCGCTACTTCCTGATAACAAGCTTGTTAATCGCCGGCTTTTCGCTGCTTGCAGCCGTTCTATTGCTGCGCGGCAGCTTGCCGCAATATCATGGCAAAACCGCATTAACCGGCTTAACCGCGGCCGTATCAATCGACCGGGACACGCTGGGCAGCGTCACCTTGCAAGGCGCCAACCGGCTGGATTTGGCGCAGGCGATGGGTTTTGTTCATGCGCAGGAACGTTTTTTCGAGATGGATTTGATGCGCCGGCAAGCCGCGGGCGAACTCGCCGAATTGTTCGGTACCGGCGCGCTTTCCCATGACCGCAAAGCACGGCCGTTCCGCATGCGCGCACGCGCCGCTGCAGTGCTGCAACAGCTCCCCGCGGAACAACTGCAACTGCTCGATGCTTACCGGACGGGCGTCAATCAGGGTTTTGGCGCGTTAATGGTGCGGCCGTTTCCTTATCTGCTGACGCAAACCGAGCCGGTAGCTTGGCGCAACGAGGACAGCATTTTGGTGATCTACGCGATGTTTTTCACCTTGAATGAAGAGAATATTTATCGTGAATTGGCGCTTTCGCACATGCATGCAGCATTACCGAAGTCGGTCTATCAGTTTTTGACGCAAAACGCCGGTGTCTGGGATGCGCCGCTGATCGATGAACCATTTTCCCTGGCGCAACTTCCCCCGGCAACGGATCTCAATCTACAAACGCTGGATGAACGGCTATTCCAGGACGATCACTTGAAGAGCGAAGAAATGCCGGGCAGCAACAGTTTTGCGGTTTCCGGCGCGTTAGCGGACGGCGCTGCGATCGTCGCCAACGACATGCATTTGACGCTGCGCGTACCCAATGTCTGGTTCCGCTCGCGGCTCATCTACCCCGATGCTATCGCCACCGGCCAGATACATGACATCACCGGCATCAGCCTGCCCGGCGTTCCTGTGATTGTCACCGGCTCGAACCGCCATATCGCCTGGAGTTTCACCAATAGCCACGGCGACTTTTCCGATTGGGTGCGCATACAAATCGATGACCGCGATAACACACGTTATCTCGGTTCAACTGGCTGGCAACCGTTGCAGATCGTGCAAGAAACCATTCGCGTACGCAATGCGCCGGATGAAACATTCACCATTTCCGAGACCGAATGGGGACCAATCATTGCGCAAGATCACGATAAAACGCCGTTGGCGCTAGCCTGGACAGCGCTCCAGCCGGATGCCGTCAATCTAAAACTGACCGAACTGGAAACGGTAAGAACGGCGGCGCACGCGGCGGAAATTGCACCGCTGTTCGGCATTCCGGTGCAGAATCTCATTACCGGCGATCGCGACGGCAATATCAGCTGGACGCTCGCGGGCCGCATCCCCGCGCGCTCAACCGGTTATAATGCGCAAATACCCGCCGACTGGACACTTCCGGGTAGCGGCTGGCAGGGCTGGCTTGATCCGGAAGATTATCCCGAGCTCCACAATCCGCCGTCAAAACGTCTGTGGTCAGCCAATTCGCGCACCGTATCGGGCGAACAGCTGACGTTGCTCGGCAACGGCGGCTTCGATCTCGGCGCACGCGCGCTGCAAATTCGCGACCGCCTGTTCGCCAGCGAACAATTCGACACTGACGATATGCAAGCGATTCAACTGGATTACCGTGCGCTGCTGCTAACCCGCTGGCATCGGCTGTTGCAAACGACGCTCGAATCAACCGGCAGTAATGCCGCGTGGATCGCGGCAATGAAAACCGCGCTGTCCGATTGGGATGGAGCAGCGTCCGCGCATTCCGTCGCGTATCGCATCGTGCGTACATACCGTTATGAAGTCATGAAGACCGTACTGAACGGCTTCGCCGCGCCGGTACGGCGGCATCATACCGGTTTCGAGCTCCCCCGGTTGAGCCAGACCGAACTGATTCTATGGCAATTAATCGAACAACAGCCGCAACATTTGCTGCCGCCGCAATTCAATAACTGGCAGGAATTGCTGCAGCGCTGCGCCCAAACGATCGCGCAGCAGATGCAGCAGGACGGCGGCATTACGGAACGTAACTGGGGAATGCAGAATGCGGCGCGTATCAAACACCCACTCAGCCAAAAGTTACCAGCGTGGATTTCACGGTGGCTCGACATGCCGCATGATCCGCTGCCGGGTGACCATAATATGCCGCGCGTGCAATCGCCGGATTTCGGCGCTTCACAGCGCTCGGTGGTTGCTCCGGGACAGGAAGAACGCGGGTATTTCGATATGCCGGGCGGGCAAAGCGGGCACCCGCTATCACCGTACTACGGCAGCGGACACGCCAATTGGGTCAGCGGTGAACCGACACCGTTCCTGCCGGGTGCCGCTGAACGGCGGATGAAATTGATACCAAGGCGATAAGTTGCGATTGCAAACGGCCAAGCCGGTCTGATGCGGTTCAATGCTTTTTCTGTTCAGTCCGGTGCACTTCGGTCTCTTCGATGATCTGCGCGTCTTCGATGATTACCGTATGATCCGCTTCGGATTGCCGGTTTGCTTCACCGGATTGCTGCAGGGCGTTTTCATACTTCCGGCGCAGCCACCAGAAGCGTATCCCCACCACCACCACGGCGACGGCTAATAAAGCCAGGAAAGCGGCAAAAAAGAAAACACCCAATAGGGCCATGATAATCACGACCGGAATGAGGATCGCATAAGTAAGCCAGCGATTCACCGGAGAAACCGGCACACGCTGATATCGGCCCGATTCGTCCTGGCGGTATTCGGAAATTCTGCTGATTACAACCTTCCTTTCTTCATCGCTCATAGCATCAGCTCCTCTATTTCGGCTATTGTTTTGGGTGCCGCCAGCGTCAAAATTTCATGCCCCGACGGTGTAACCACAACATCATCTTCTATACGGATTCCGATATTCCAGAAATGTTCCGGAACATTATCCGCCGCACGGATATAACATCCCGGTTCGACGGTCAGCACCATGCCCGGTTGCAATTTACGCCATTCACCTTTCAATTTGTACTCGCCGGCATCGTGAACGTCCATGCCGAGCCAATGTCCGGTTCGATGCATGTAGAAGCGTTTGTAATCTTCCGACTCCAACACGGCATCGACACTGCCCTGACATAGTCCCAGATCGATGAAACCCTGCGCCAATACCCGCAATGCCGCCTGGTGCGGATCATTCCAGTTGTTATCCGGTTGCACTTGCGCGATCGCCGCTGCCTGCGCGGCCAGCACCAGTTGATAAACATCGCGCTGTGGTGCGGTGAATTTACCGTTCACGGGGAATGTGCGGGTGATGTCCGATGCATAACCGTCCAATTCACACCCGGCATCGATCAGCAATAAATCGCCCGATTTCAGTGCGGCATCATTCTGCACATAATGTAACACACACGCATTGGCCCCGCCGGCGACAATGGAAGTATAAGCCGGTGCCTGCGCGCCGTGCCGGTAGAACGTGTAGAGCAATTCCGCTTCGATCTCGTACTCGCGCATGCCCGGACGCGTTGTCTGCATCGCGCGCTGGTGCGCTTGCGCGGAAATATCGGCGGCGCGTTGCATAATCCGCAATTCCTCGGTGTCTTTGATCAAGCGCATCTCATCCAGCAATGCGCGGCTGTCGCGAATTTCTGTTGGCGCGGCAACGCCCGTACGCGCTTGTTCGCGTACCCGGTTCAACCAGCCGATGACGCGCTGGTCCCAAGCCAGATCCAGCCCCAGTGCCGTATAAACAGCCTTTTGATCGGCCAATAATTTGGGAAGTAACTCATCCAGTTTATCAATGGCATGCGCTTCGTCAAAACCGAAAATTGCTTTCGCGGCTTCCGGCCCATAACGGTAACCATCCCAGATTTCCCGCTCCTGATTCTTTTCGCGGCAGAACAATAGCTGTTTCGGCGGCGCATCATCACCTGCGGCAACGAGCACCAGCACGGCTTCCGGTTCACGAAACCCGGTCAAATAATAAAAATAGCTGTCGAAACGGTAAGGATAATGTGCGTCACGATTGCGCAGGCGCTCCGGCGCGGTCGGGATAATCGCGATGCCGGATTGCATTTTGCTTGCCAGATGCTGGCGGCGGGCGATGAAATGTTGAAAGTGTGTCATAACGAGTTCTTTATTCCTTAAAGCGATCCGGCGGATGATTCTGCGCGAGATTTGAGTTGTTTATCCAATAATTCAAGCCGCTCCGGCGTTCCGACATCGACCCACTGACCGGAAAAATAGGCGCCGCTCACCTTCCCTGCCTGCATGGCCTGCCGCAACAACGGTGCAAGTTTAACCGGCAAACCGGGCTGTAGATCGCCAAAAAGCCGCGCCTGATAAATACCGATGCCACTGAACGTCAGTTTTGGATTTCCAGTCAGCTTAACTTGGACACCGCACAACGCAAAATCACCGTCGGCATGGTGCGGCGGATTATCGACCAGAACCAGGTGCGCAAGCCGATCTGCATCAGCCTGCATCTCCTGCAATGCCGGTAACAACGCTGCATAATCCATTGTGCAATAGATATCGGCATTCACCACCAGAAACGGCTGATCGCCGGATCCTCCCGTCAATAGTGGCAAGGCATTGGCAATCCCGCCTGCCGTTTCCAGCACCACCTGCTCGGGCGAATAGCGGATACGCACACCGTAGTGTTCACCGCATCCCAGAGCTTTTTCGATCATGTCACCCAGATACGCATGATTGATGACGACATCGGTAAAACCGGCACGTGCCAGACTGATCAATTGATGCTCGATCAATGCACGTCCTCCCGCCTTCAGCAACGGCTTCGGCATTGCATCGGTGAGCGGGCGCATGCGCTCACCGCGCCCGGCGGCGAGTATCATCACTTTATAAGGGATACGTTCAGAAGGTATAGCCAACTTTCTGACCGGATTCGACCGGATGCAATTCATCCAGCAAATTCAGTAACGGATCGAGCTCGCGGTAGCGCTCGCACGCCTTGCGCAAATACTGCATCACCAGCGGCATGTCGTTCAAATACACCGCTTTGCCGTCGCGGTAATTGAGCCGGGCAAAAATCCCCAGTACCTTGAGGTGGCGCTGCACGCCCATCCATTCGAAATCCCGGTAGAACGTAGCAAAATCGGCAGTAACCGGCAGTCCCGCCTTACGCGCTTTTTCCCAATAGCGGATGGCCCAGTCGAGAATATGCTCTTCGTCCCATCGGATGTACGCATCCTTCAAGAGCGACACCAGATCATAGGTAACCGGACCATACACAGCATCCTGGAAATCAATGATGCCCGGATTGGGAGCAGCCACCATCAGATTGCGCGAATGATAATCGCGATGCACCAACACTTTGGGTTGCGCCAGATTGTTGTGCAGAATCCGGGAAAAAACGGTGCGCAATGCAGCCTGTTGTTTTTCGGTTAAATCCACTTGCAAATGTTTTGCAATATACCAGTCCGGAAACAGATCGAGTTCTCTTTGCAGCAACGCTTCGCCATAAACCGGCAGGCTTTCCGCCTGATGCGACAATTGCATTCTGACCAGCGCATCGATTGCGTCGCCATAAAGCTGATGGGCGCTCTCGATCCGGTCACTCAGTGCGTGTAAAAATGTCGTATTGCCCAGATCGGATAGCAGCAAGAAACCCAGATCGAGATTTTGTGCCAGTATTTTAGGCACATGCACGCCGGCTGCCGCGAGAATTTCCGCCACACGCAAGAACGGTGCGCAATCTTCATGCGGCGGCGGCGCATCCATGACGATAACAGTCTGATCGTCAACAGCAATACGGAAATAACGCCGGAAGCTGGCATCCGCCGACGCCGGTTGTAATGTAAACGGTTGTGCGGGGAATTGATCCTGCAACCAGTGCTCAAGTAATTGTCTGCGTTCCATTCATATCTCCGGATAGTCAACCATTATTCAATCGGTAAATTGTTGAGGGTATTCATCTATTCATTGACGGGCGGTAGCATGGCAAAATAACCAGCAATCCTTAACAGTGGAACCTGGCGCAATAACAGTGGATAATCCGATGTTGTAAAGAAATACCGTTTGAGATTTTATCACGTAGCCATCCGCATCAGCGGATCAAGTAGTGAATCATCAACAGGAGAACATCAATGCTTAATAAAAACGTAATCGACGAAATCAATGCCAAAGTCAGCGATATTCTGCATAACAGCCCGGCCAAAGATATCGAAAAAAACATCCGGGTACTGTTAGCGGGCGCTTTTACCCGGCTTGATCTCGTCACGCGCGATGAATTTGACGTGCAGCAGGAAGTGCTGCAACGCACCCGGGAAAAATTGATACTCCTCGAAGCCAGAGTGGCCGAATTGGAAGCGCGCTTGAATCAATCCGCTGCGAGCGACACAGAAAAAAATGAAACATCGGATCGCGTGCAAGCCGAAGGGTAAATTGAGTCGATTTCTGCTCGTGGTTTGATATCCTTGAGCCTTTTCACATCCGTACCTGATTGCACTTAGATTCGCGTTTATTAAATGTCTCTTGCCGTTCTGTATAGCCGGGCGCTTGCGGGTATCCAAGCGCCGTTAGTGACGGTGGAAACCCACATCGCCAACGGTTTACCCAGTTTCACCATCGTCGGCCTCCCCGATACCGAAGTCAAAGAAAGCAAAGATCGCGTCCGTGCGGCATTGCAGAACGCGCAATTCAAAATGCCCGCGCAGCGCATCACGGTCAATCTGGCGCCTGCCGATCTGCCGAAAGAAAGCGGACGTTTCGATTTACCGATCGCACTCGGCATACTCGCAGCTACCGGACAAATTCCCGGCGACAAACTGGATCAGTACGAATGGGCCGGGGAATTGGCGTTGACCGGTGAGCTGCGGCCCATCCACGGTGCGCTGGCGATGACCTATAACGCTTCGCAATCCGGCCGCAGTTTCGTCTTACCGCAACAAAATGCCGCGGAAGCCGCACTGGTCAACAAAGCCACTATTTATGCCGCCCGATCGCTGCTGCAAATTTGCGCGCACTTGAGTGACCGGGAGCCTTTGCCGGTTTATCAGAATCCTGGCGGGAACGACATCGGTAGTCGCACAGCCGTTTATCCTGACATGGAGGACGTTAAAGGACAAACACATGCCAAACGTGCATTGGAAATCGCCGCTGCCGGCGGTCACAGCCTGTTGATGATCGGCCCGCCGGGTACCGGAAAATCGATGCTGGCGGCGCGTTTTCCCGGTATTCTGCCGCCCATGACCGAGCAGGAAGCTCTGGAGTCCGCCGCGATTCAATCGCTTGGCTACGGCAACTTCAATATCGAAAACTGGAAGCAGCGGCCATTCCGCTCGCCGCATCACACCGCTTCCGGCATTGCCCTGGTTGGTGGCGGCAGCCAGCCGCGCCCCGGTGAAATCTCATTGGCGCTGCACGGCGTGCTGTTTCTCGACGAACTCGCCGAATTTGACCGCAAGGTGCTGGAAGTCCTGCGTGAACCACTGGAATCCGGCAAAATCACCATCTCCCGCGCCGCCCGCCAAGCCGAATTCCCGGCACAATTTCAACTGATCGCCGCAATGAACCCCTGCCCCTGCGGCTATTTAGGTCACCCCTCCGGCAAATGCCACTGCACCCCCGATCAAATCGCCCGCTACCGCAGCCGAATCTCCGGCCCGCTACTCGACCGTATCGACATGCAAATCGAAGTACCGGCGGTGCTGCAGCAGGAATTGATGAGGCAACAAGTAGCCAGTGAGAAAAGCAGCGCGATCCGCCAGCGCGTTGAAAAGGCCTATCAATTACAACTTAACCGGCAGGGAAAAACGAATAGCCGCTTGAGTGTTAAGGAAATCGATCGATTTTGCGCACTTGACTCGGTCAGTGAAAATCTACTGAAACAAGCTATTAATCGTTTGAACCTATCGGCTCGCGCGTATCATCGTATTCTCAAAGTCGCGCGAACCATTGCGGATTTGGCTGGAATCGAAAAAATCAGCAATCAGCATATCGCGGAAGCGATTCAGTATCGCCGGTTGGATAAACGGTAGGCTTCATATGCATTATTTTCAAAACCAAAATATAAAGCACCTGCCCCAGCGGGTGAGGGATTAAATCCGATAGAGATTAAAAAGTAAGGATTAAATGGAGCTATAGTAGGTTTGCTTAAATGATAAGCCGATCGAACAAATATAAGTTATTGTATATTAATAAAAATTACTTGACACCTCACTATTTTTTTCGTAAACTGCAATCCCTAAAAAATAAAGGAATAAAATGAAAAAATTAATCATTGGAGCCTTTCTTATCATCTCATCGTTTTCTGCGCAAGCTGCAGTTACGATAAAAGATCTTACACTCTTCAATTCTGAAAATCCTGGACAAATCTGGGTTACCTGGACGACAGGTCATTGGATACTGGGAGTTAGTAATTTAGCTCATGGGCCATTACTTAATGCACCGGATGCATCGATTGAAGGAATTCCACAAGGTAATTACTGGTTATTTGCGGATCCAGCCGGTCTCGGAACATTTCCTGAATTAGATGTTACGTTATCCGATGGATCAACTATGAGTGCTATTTTCGAAGTTTCTGGCAGTAATGGAGTTGCACAATCATGGACACGAATAAGTGGTAGTCCGTTGCTATCTCTTGGATGGGCAGATAGATCTGCTGATCTAGTGGGTACTTATGCTGGCATCTCACCCGATGGCGTAAATGATTTCTATATGTACGCCACAATTGGAGCAGTACCAGAGCCTTCTCAGTACATTATGCTGCTTCTTGGATTTATAATCGTTGGTTCTTTTACGAAGCGTTATTACAAATTTTCATAACTTAAGGAAATGCTGATTAATTGATCGAGCAAGATGATATGCAAGGCGGATGGAGCGCAAGAAACGAGATATATCAATACGATAGGCTAATTTTGAGTACTATCCAACACAGCAAATCGCTTGTGCAGGCAATTAATCAGTGTTTCCTTAAGGAAATCGATCAATTTTGTGCACTTGACTAAGCCATTTGAACTTGTCAGTCCGGGCGTATCACCGTATTTTGAAAATCGCTCGGGTGATTGCAGATTTGACGAGTGCCGATAAAATCACTAACCAGCACGATTCAGTATCGCAGACTCGATAAGCAATAAACTTTATGCATCATTCCAGCAATACCAAGAAACACCAGGATTGCTCAAACTCTCGGAGCAATGACCGGTAAGCTGCCGTTTTAGCAGCGAATATAACCTTCATCATTGCCGGTTCAAATAAATTACTCCAATGCCTTATTACTCGCATGCTAAAATTCACCCTGAATTTTGATTGTTCACCTGGTTAACCTGAAATATCAATCCTCGTTTTATCATCCATGATACAACTCACCATTAATGGGCAACCGCAGCAATTCGAGGCACCGATCAATGTAGCGCAACTGATCGATCATCTTGCGTTGCACGGCAAACGCATCGCCATCGAATGCAATGGCGAAATCGTTCCGCGCAGCCGGTTCTCGGATCAGATGCTGACGCATGGCGATCAACTCGAAGTCGTCGTCGCTGTCGGCGGCGGTTAGTTTGTCATCCCGTTTAAAAATATTCTGAAAACATCATCGCATGGACAATTTAGTCATTGCCGGTAAAGCATATTCTTCCCGTTTACTGGTCGGCACAGGCAAATACAAGGATTTCAACGAAACTCGTGAGGCTGTTGAGGCCAGTGGCGCTGAAATCATCACGGTGGCGATCCGGCGCACCAATATCGGGCAAAATGCCAACGAACCGAATCTGCTCGACGCACTGCCGCCGTCGAAATACACGCTGCTGCCCAATACGGCGGGATGTTACACGGTTGACGATGCGGTACGTACATTGCGGCTGGCGCGCGAATTACTCGACGGGCACAGCTTGGTCAAACTGGAAGTGCTGGGCGATCCCAAAACCCTGTACCCGAACGTGGTGGAAACGCTGAAAGCAGCGGAAATCCTGATTAAAGAGGATTTTCAGGTGATGGTGTACACCTCGGACGATCCGATCATGGCCAAGCAACTGGAACAGATGGGTTGCGTCGCGGTGATGCCGCTCGCCTCGTTGATCGGTTCCGGCATGGGTATTTTGAATCCATGGAATCTGCAAATCATCATCGATAACGCGAAAATCCCGGTGCTGGTCGATGCCGGCGTCGGTACCGCTTCCGATGCAACGATTGCAATGGAGCTCGGGTGTGACGGTGTATTGATGAACACTGCAATCGCTGCCGCGAAGAATCCGGTATTGATGGCCTCGGCGATGCGCAAAGCCGTCGAAGCCGGGCGTGAAGCCTATCTGGCCGGCCGTATGGCGAAAAAACTCTACAGCGCCAGCCCCAGCTCACCGACGGAAGGTATCATCGCCAAAACTGAAAAAACCGGTAAGCAGTAAATCCAAATAACCGCCCTGTTCGTTGTTGCCATTTAATTAATCCATGCAGCAGGCCATACGCAGCTTCGTTCTCCGGCAAGGGCGCGTTTCCAACGCGCAACGCCGCGCCTGTGAAACATTATTGCCAAAGTACGGTATCCCGTTCAGCGAAAACCTATTGGATCTGGATCAGGTATTTGGCCGCAAGGCACCTAAAATCCTGGAAATCGGATTCGGCATGGGCGAAAGTACTGCGGCTATCGCCAAATCGCATCCGCAACACGATTATCTCGGTATCGAAGTGCATACACCCGGCGTGGGCAGCCTGCTCAATCAAATCGAGCAGCACGGCTTGACCAATTTACGCATCATCCAGCATGACGCCGTGGAAGTATTACGGCATATGCTGCCTGCCGCATGCCTGGATGGTATTCACATCTTTTTCCCCGATCCGTGGCCGAAAGTCAGACACCACAAACGCAGACTGATTCAGCCTGCATTGGCCACCCGCTTATGCAGCCATTTAAAACCGGGCGGTTATATTCATGTCGCAACCGATTGGGAAGACTATGCCGGGCAAATTTTGCAGGTGCTGAGTCAGGAGCCGCAGCTCAAGAATACTGCAGCAAATTATGCGCCCCGGCCGGATTACCGGCCATTGACCAAATTTGAACAAAGAGGAATCAAACTTGGACATGGCGTATGGGATTTGATTTTCCGGAAGAACTGAGTTTTATCCAGTGAAAATGGAATCGCGCGCGCGACTGGATTTTCCCGGTTTATTTTGTTTTCAATAAGTATTTCTCAGCAGCCAGATTGGCAATTTTCTTACCCATCTCGGACCCCACTTTGCCGGAATTACGGTAATGCACACCATCGTAAATACGCGCATTGGCAACTTCTTGCATAAAATCGTCCAGCTTCGTCCAACTGCGTGCCACACCGCCCGCCGCAGCGCTGGCGGTCGTCAATACCGGCACTTGACCATCACCTATCTCTATTTGCAACACCGTACCAACAGCAGCGGAAACGATGCAGTGCGCGCAAGGATATTCCGGGTGCATCGGCGTATCAATAAAAGGCAGCCATGATGCATCACGCCCGGTTGCATCGTTACCGTCGATATCGCCGTTGCGGATCGCCGTCACCGGCCGCCAGAAACCGTAATGATATTTCGCATCGAACACCGCAATCAGTCCATCATCCGAGGCTTGCGTCACAGCGGCGAACAAGCGTGCATTTTGCGTAATTTCCCTGCCCGGCATATTCGCGACCGAGCGCACAACACCGTGGTAAATCGGCGGCATGACTTCTTCCCAGAAGCGGGCGATCGCAGTTTGCTCCGCGCTTCTTTCCCGGCTGTTCTTACTACCGAGCGCCTTCACTTCGTTATAATCGCGCGCCCATAATTCGCTGCCCAATTCAGGCGGCGGTGCCGGGCGGAATTGCGACGGATGCGTCATCAACCAAGGCTTACGATGCATCCACTGCGGCGCTTCGGGGATGACCGTTGGCACGTAAACTCCCGCTTTGGTGTAAGGACGGTAAGATTCACCGGCAGCAGCCCCGTCGCCTGCCCGCAGCACCAGGATTGCCTGCGCCGCTTTTTCACCCACGGCGATGCCACTGACTTTGCTCTCATCGCCAGCAATTACGGCCAATGCGGCTTGGTAAACGTGATCGATTGCCGATTGCTGCGATGGCACCAGTTGAGTTAATGCCACACGATTCGCCGCGGCTACCGCGGCATCGACCGATGCGCCAGGTGCAGCCTGCAGTTTTGTGTCCTTAACCGTATAGCGTTGGGTAATCGCATTAACTGCTTCATATACGGATGCTTGCACAATCGCCAGCGCCCGTTCGGCTGGTAACGGACCGATCTTGGCATTCACCACAATATCGCCCGCCAGTTCATTCCATTCAGTCACGGCATCGGCGATTGCATTAACCGGCGCCGTTATCAATAAAAACGAAATAGCAGCAATCAGTTTCCGCATTTTTTGGTATTTACCGGTCATTGCTATCAATCCTCTTTGTCATGCGAATTTATTTTTTGAAGTATAAATATTTTCGCTTGCACATTATTGATCAAGGTCATGGACCCCTTTATATTCCTTGTATTTTATTAATATCAAAACCCCATTTCTCCGGATCTTCTATTTTTTCGATACTATCGACCCCCTTCGATAAATCCAGAATCTTGATTGGAATGTGCGCATTCGTGCGCGTTGAAAAGAAAATTTTTACTATAGGTGTGGTTAATTTCTTGGTGGATTGCTCCATCACGACACCTAACCGTCCGGATTTAAGTTTCAACAAGGTGCCGCTCGGATAAATTCCGATCGTCTTCACAAAAGCTTGAAAAACGGTTTCATCAAAATGCCCATCCTTCCAGGAAGCCATTTTGCGAATCGATTCCGCCGGTGACCAAGCTGCTTTGTAACAGCGATCCGACGAGATAGCATCGTATACATCGCAAACCGCCCCCATGCGGGCAAACAGCGTTAGCGCTTCGCCGGATATTTTTTTCGGATAACCTTTTCCATCGACCCGCTCATGATGGTGCAAACACACATCCAGAGATGTTTCATGCGCTTGATAACAGGATTTCAGAATTTCCCAGCCACGCTCTGGGTGGCTTTTCATGATGACAAATTCTTCGTCCGTCAATTTGCCCGGTTTGTTCAGGACCTCGTTCGGTATCACCATTTTTCCGATGTCGTGCAACAACCCAGCCGTGCCCGCCTGTCTAACTTGCGCTTCATCCAATCCCAGCCGCTTTCCCAGCGCAACCATCAACATGCAAACCGCAACCGAGTGCATATACGTGTATTCATTGACACTCCTCAATCGAGTCAACGTCAACAACGCATTCGGATTTCGTTCCATCGATTGATTGATCTCTTCAACCAATGATTCGGCCCCTTCGATTTCCAGCGCTTTTCCCATACGCACATCATTGAACATCGAGGTCACTGCTTCTTTGGCTTTATTCTGGATTTTTTTTGCAGTATCCAATTCCTCTTCAACCGAAACCCTCATCACGGGTTTCTTGACCGGTGGAGCCACACTGACAGTATTAACCGGCTTTGCAGATTGAGGATTTTCCATAGGCATTTCTTCATCGCCGGCAACGTCGAGCCCTTTACTGGTATCGATCCATATTTCGTCCAGATTGCAACTTACAAGCGTATCCAAATCTTCTTGCTGCTCCAATTTGAATGATTTCTTCCAGAATGGATGTTCCAGCCAGTTACCGCGGATTGTATGAATATACATTCCTAACCGCACATCGCTTGCTTGCACTTTTTTTATCATAAAAATTCAATATAAAAAATAGAGAAATTGCTTGATACCAATAAGAATCAAAGCCTTCCAGTCAGAATGATAGACCAGTTTCTCGATTTCTGATTCAAAATTCAACGAAAAAGGATTTGTGCATTGTGCACGTTCAATTGGAAAGTTAACGGTTAGATTGCAAGGTTTTTATAGGGATATCTCAGTCACCCTAATGCCAAAGTTCAGCTAAATATCAATAACACAAAATCTATTGCAAGCAGTCCGCATTTTTCTTCAAGGTACGCCGCGCATAGTAAGCAAAAGTCACGGCGTTGCGCTGTCCACGCAAAATCCAGTCATGCGCTTCCCGTCCCAAAGCGGAGTCAATCGGCTGGATCGTTCCGGCGGAAGCCGCCAGCAACTGCATGCGCGCCGCGCGTTCAAAGGCGAGCGCTAAAATGCACCCTTTTTCGATGCTCGAGCTGGCGATCAATAAGCCGTGATGCGCCAGCAATAAAGCATGCTTGTCGCCGATGGCTTGGGAAATCAATTCGCCTTCTTCGTTGCCGACCGGCACGCCGGGCCATTTCGGCAGAAAAGCGACATCGTCGTAGAGCACGCAGTTGTCCATATGGGAAATTTCCAGCGGCACTTCCAGCATGCTGAGTGCGGCGGTATGCACGGCATGCGTATGGATAATGCACTGCACATCGGGCCGCGCGCGGTATAACCAGGAATGAAAACGATTGGCCGGATTGGCCATGCCGTCGCCTTGCAAAACTTCCAGATCTTCGTTGACAAGCAGCAGATTGCTCGCGCAAATTTCGTCAAACCCGAAGCCCAGGCGCTGCGTCAAATAAGTACCCGGTTGTTCGCCGCGCGCGGTGATTTGTCCCGCCAATCCGGAATCGTGCCCATTATCGAACAAAATCCGGCAAGTGAGCGCCAGCTTCTGCGCTTGCGTATAATCAGCGCCTTGCAGGTGTTGATCCATCTGCACCAAGGATTGCTTGATCAATTGCTCTTTATTTAAATTGAAAGTGTCATTGCTCATGATTTTTTCCGGATTTTAATAGTCGTCGTGATTGGAAACGAAACGCTCGATCTCTCGACGATCGCGCTTGGTGGGCCGCCCTTTGGTGTAAAACGGTTGCGGTTGCGGTTGCGCTTTTAAGCGGGCTGCCAGCAACTCCCGCTTCTCCCGGCTTTCGTCGGTTTCTCGGTATAGCTGCTGAGCCACCGGCGCAGATCCTCTTTTATTGGATAACCCCAATACTTCAATATCATACTGATAATTATTAATACGAATAGTTAATCTATCCCCGACAGTAAGCACTTTGGCCGGTTTTACCCGTTGATCATTCACAGTTACCCGGCCGCGCTCAATCGCTTCGGCTGCCAACGAGCGTGTTTTAAAAAAACGTGCCGCAAACAGCCATTTGTCTACGCGGAATTTTTCTATCGCATCATCCGGTTGCATTTCAGAATGTATCCACGAGATTAGTTTCTATCTTGATTTTGCTCTGCAGCGTTTTATGCACCGGGCATTGATTGGCGATTTCCAGCAACCGGGCTCGTTGCTGCTCGCTCAAATTGCCGCTCAACTGAATCTTGCGCGTAATGACATCGATCATTGTTTTCTGCTGCTCACAACCGGCGCAATCGTCGGCATGAATCCTGTCGTGATGCAACTCGACACGAATATCCTGCAAATCGATTTGTTTGTGATTGGCGTACATGCGTAACGTCATCGATGTGCAGCAACCCAATGCGGCGAGCAGTAATTCATACGGATTAAGCCCAAGATCCGCGCCACCGAGTGCGATGGGCTCATCGCTGATCAGCCGGTGATGCGGCGTCAGAACCTCGCGCGTGAATTTTTTATCGTATTCGTGCACGATCACATATCCTGGTCCAATCGGCGATTGTTGTTCATCTGCCGCTTTAGCCGGCGCCTGCTCCACTTCCAGATAACGGCTTGCCCAAGCCGACAAAACTTCGGCGACATAACGCGAATCGTGTGGATTGGACAGCAGATGATCGGCATGATCAAGCGACACAAAGCTTTTTGGGTGCTTGGCTGCGGTAAAAATTCGTCCCGCTTCGTCGATCGAAACGATTTCATCCAGCGGTGAATGAAATATCAATAATGCTTTTCTTAGCGCACCGATATGCGCTACTGAATTATATTGCTCGAGGTCGTCGATGAATTGGCGCCGTATCTTAAAACTTCTTCCCGCCAATTCGACTTGCACCGACTCCTCATTTTGCAACTTCCGGTAAGAGTCGGCGAACAAATGCTTGACATGAGCAGCCGTCGCCGGTGCGCCGATGGTGGTTACCGCTTTGACCGAAGGTAGATCTTGCGCTGCCGCCAGCACAGCCGCGCCGCCCAGGCTGTGCCCGATCAACAACTTCGGTGCAGCATAGTGTTGCTCCAGATAACGCGCTGCGGCTAATAAATCCTGCAAATTGGAGGAGAAATTGGTATCGGAAAAATCCCCTTGGCTACTGCCGAGGCCGGTAAAGTCGAAACGCAATACCGCGATGCCGCGATCCGCCAAAGCCAGCGCAATCCTTGCGGCCGCGGGATTGTCTTTGGAACAAGTGAAGCAATGCGCGAACAGCGCATACGATTTGATCGCGCCGGATGGAATTTCCAACAAACCGGATAAGGACTGGCCTTGCGAATTTTGAAATACGGCCTCAATACGGGGCATGGACTATTTACCTTTCAACAACAGATCAGAAACTTTTTAAGCTGAATGCTGTTTACAAATAGTACCAAAAATAGAATGAAAAAATTTTTTTCTTCGTGGAAAAATTAAAAAGCTTCTGGGTGATTCGAATTTAAGCCGAAAAAAGCAAATTCATCATGCGGTCAAATTACAAGCTCGACCACCTTTGTTTTTCCCTTAGGCATTGATGGCATGTCTCTTTTTTGGATTCTCAATACCTCATCCAATCGGACATCTTCGCTTTGGTAAATGGATAAACCGCTACCATGACTGAGTAAATGATCGATTGCAACTTTGGCGGTTACAATCGAGTGTGCATCAATAGTCACTTTTGCCAGAATTTGTTGCAGAGCTTCGCGATCGACCGCGAAACCTGCTCGATCAATCGAATAATATTTCGCAACCTCAGTGCGATTGTTTAGCAGCTTAGCTGCATTTCCCCAGACCACATTGCCGGAATCCACATTAGCCACCGTATCGACAATCCACACTATCATATCGCCCAGGGTTTTACCGGCAGATATCTGCGTGAGCATATGATCCACCACCACCGATTTATTTGTCGATGAAAATGTATTATCAAGCAAACGATCCACGACTCTTGCCGCATTGTAATTATTAAAATGCAGCGAAGTATTTCCCCAAGCGGGATCCGAAAATGGAACTGATGACAAAGCACCTATTACTTCCGCAATTATTTCACTGCGTGCAGCACCGGTGGTCTGCCGATGCAAAACAAAATCAATCACCAGATTTTTATTGCATTCCGATGCCCGGTTACCGGCCAAATCGTCGATAAAAGAAACGGCAAATTCAGCGTGGCTTAATTCATCAGGATAATGTTTGCCAAAGAATAAAGCGCTTTGCACCAAAGATTGCGCCAGATTGCTCAATGATTGTCCATTCTGCAATTGCGAACCAAGTATTGTCAGATTCGCTGCGCCTGGCGCGGTATTGAACAACGCCAGTATGAGTTGCAGAATAGAAGTTTGTTGTTGAGTTGTTAGCACCATATCGAAGTTTTTGTTGTTCGCACATCGAGTCATTCAATATGCAATCCGCAGAAATGACTTGGATTGCGTCTGATTACAAAATATAACCTTCAAACAAAATCAATTCCAAAATACTCACCTGCTCTTCCGCCCGATTTTCGTTAATAATACTTTCTTTTGCAATATGGCAAATTGCCGCATCCGGAAGCGGTATCATCAGTGTATGAATCTTTCACATAAATTTTGATCATGACTTTACTTTTACAAATTCCCATTCTAGGTCATGGCGAAATGGGTCATGCAATGAAATATTACTTGAGAATCAGTACAAGCTAAGTATCTGGAAAAATTTCCTCAAAACGACTATTCCCTGTGCCGCTTTGGAGGATGGCGCAGCGCATACCGACGTCGTGTTATTTTGCCTACCGGTTAATCCGCACCGCGAAGTCGTTCAATCATTGCACCACTACTGAAAAAGACTTGCGTGTGCGTCAGTATCGCCAAAGGACTCGATGATTTCCGAGGAAATCCGCGTCGGACGGCATGCGTTTACGCAACTGGGTAACCGCGATTCGGCCGTCTCTCATGTCATGCAAACCTGCTTCAACCACACCCGGTTGCATATCGAGTACACTTCGGATATCACCGGTATCAGCTGGTCGGTGATTTTAAAAAATGTGTATGCGATGGCATTCGGCATGGCCGATGAACTCCAGTTTGGCGATAACGTGCGCGGTTTTGGCCATCGCGGCTTTGCATGAACTGACCCCAATTGTGCAAGCGATGGGCGGAAAAACCGATAGCCCGTATCATTTAGCGGGATTGGGTGATCTGATCACCACGGCAACCAGCGAAATCACACCATCATGAATTAGGCCGCAAATTGGCTCGAAAAAAAACCGGCGATATTTCCGGCGAGGGACCGCACACTTTAAAAATGATCCATCAATATCAATTGTTCAACACCCGGAATTATCCACTTTTTCAACTGATTCATGCTGTTGTGCAAAATCCCCGCAATGTCCGGCCGCAATTCGAAACGTATTTCGAGCAAATGCACCGGCGGTAATTTGGATGGCAATTCGCGTACCGTGAAAGAACTCCATTTATGCTGCTGTATTTCATCGCTGCGGTAAAAATACGTTAGAATATGCGACTTTTAGAAATTTTTATCGGGAGTTCCTGAATGTCAATGGCTGACCGCGACGGTGTAATCTGGTATGACGGGAAAATGGTCCCCTGGCGGGATGCCAATACACATGTGTTAACCCATACCCTGCATTACGGCTTGGGTGTTTTTGAAGGATTGCGCGCCTATGAAACCGCGCAGGGTGCGGCGATTTTCCGCTTACAGGAACATACCGACCGCTTGTTCAATTCCGCGCATATTTTCATGATGAAAATGCCGTACGACAAGGCCACGATCATGCAAGCGCAGTGCGATGTCGTCAAACAGAACAAACTGTCGTCCGCGTATATCCGTCCGATTGCCTTTTATGGTGCCGAAGCGATGGGACTGTCCGCTCGGACGTTATCGGTGCATGTCGCCATTGCCGCCTGGTCGTGGGGGACGTATTTAGGACCGGAAGCGCTGGAAAACGGCATCCGCGTTAAAACCTCATCTTTCACCCGGCACCATGTCAACATCAATATGTGCCGCGCCAAATCGGTCACGACGTACGCCAATTCGATTCTGGCCAACCAGGAAGTGGCGTTGAACGGCTACGATGAAGCTTTATTACTGGATGTCGAAGGTTATGTGGCCGAAGGTTCCGGGGAAAATATATTCATCGTTAAGCAAGGCAAACTGTACACACCGGATTTAACGTCCTGCCTGGAAGGCATTACGCGCGCATCGATCATCGAAATTGCCGGGGAACTCGGTATTCCGGTAATCGAAAAACGCATCACGCGCGATGAGATTTATTGCGCCGACGAAGCATTTTTCACCGGCACCGCCGCCGAAGTAACGCCGATCCGTGAATTGGATAACCGCATCATCGGGCCGGGCAAACGCGGCCCCATTACCACGCAAATACAAACCCGTTTCTTTGATTGCGTCAAAGGTCGAGCCCAAAATCACGCTGATTGGCTTACCTTAGTTTAATACCGTCACATTGGAGTTATCGTTATGAATCAGCAAAGCAATAATAAAGCACGAGAAATCGAAATTACCGCCGACGATTTGCCGTTGCACTGCCCGACACCGGCGATGATGCTATGGAATACCCATCCGCGGATTTTTCTCCCTATCGAAGCCACCGGCGAGGCGCTCTGTCCCTACTGCGGCACACATTACACGCTGAAAGGCGGTGCTGTTGCAGGGCATCATTAAAGCCGGTTGATTTCCGCGCAAACTTGCGTTCCAGCGATCGCGATGAATCAATGATGGTGGATCGCGTTTTATCAACACTCTTTCTTTCGGACGATTAACCTATGCCAGCCATTCCTCATGAAATTTTCAAAGCGTACGACATCCGCGGTATTGTCGGCAAAACGATCACTGCGGAAAATGTCGAAAAAATCGGTCACGCCATCGGTTCCGAAGCACGCACAAGAAACCTGACTGCTATCGCCATCGGCCGCGACGGCCGTTTGTCCGGAACCGAGCTGTCGCAAGCACTGGCGCGCGGCATCCGCAAAAGCGGGATCGATGTGGTGGATGTCGGCATGGTAGCGACACCCATGCTCTATTTCGCCGCACACGAATTGTGCCAATATTCCGGTGTGATGGTTACCGGCAGCCACAATCCACCGGAATACAACGGTTTCAAGATCGTGCTGGGCGGCCAGACGCTGGCGGCGGAAACTATCCAGGCGCTGCGCCTGCGTATCGAAAATAACGATCTGACGCATGGCGCGGGCGGTTATTCCGAACACACCATCGCCGCAACCTATTTGCAGCGGATTACCGGCGATATCAAATTGGCGCGCCCGATCAAAATTGTGGTCGATTGCGGCAACGGCGTAGCGGGCGCTTATGCACCGGCGCTTTACCGCGGCTTGGGTTGCCAGGTAACCGAATTGTTCTGCGACGTCGACGGTTCTTTTCCCAACCACCACCCCGACCCTTCCGTACCGGATAATCTGCACGATGTCATTCAAGCCCTGCAAACGACCGATGCGGAAATCGGCTTGGCATTCGACGGCGACGGCGACCGGCTCGGCATCGTCACCAAGGATGGCCATATCATCAATGCCGACCGGCAACTGATGCTATTCGCCGCCGACGTGCTGTCGCGCAATCCCGGCGGAAAAATCATTTTCGACGTCAAATGCACACGTAATCTGGCACTGTGGATCCGTCAGCACGGCGGCACGCCGGTGATGTGGAAAACCGGCCATTCGTTCATCAAATCCAAGCTCATCGAAGAAAAAGCGTTATTGGCCGGGGAAATGAGCGGACATCTATTTTTTAAAGAACGCTGGTATGGCTTCGACGACGGATTATACGCCGGAGCGCGCTTGCTGGAGCTACTGAGCCGCGAGCAAGACATCACCGCCACGCTGAAAAACCTTCCCGACAGTCTCAACACGCCGGAATTGCAGGTACGCACGGCGGAAGGTGAAAATCACGCATTGATCGCGCAATTGCAGAAAAACGCCGCATTCGATAACCCGCAGCAAGTGATCACCATCGACGGTTTGCGGGTCGAATACTCCGATGGCTTCGGCCTGGCGCGCGCCTCCAACACCACGCCGGTTGTCGTGCTGCGCTTCGAAGCCGATAATCAGGCCGCGCTGCAGCGCATTCAGGAAGATTTCCGCCGCAATATCCTGCAAGCCAAACCGGACACGCAACTGCCTTTCTAGTTCGCGATCGCGGCTTTGCCCCCACGATGCGCATCGCAATCGCTCAAATCAACTGCACCGTCGGCGATATCAGCGGCAATGCCGCAAAAATTCTGGCAGCAACGAAACAAGCCAAACAAGCGGGTGCTGAATTAGTTGCCACGCCGGAACTGGCGCTTTGCGGCTATCCGCCCGCCGATCTTTTACTTCGTGAAGCTTTTTGCCGCGCGTGTCAGCAGGCTTTGATGGAGCTGGCCGGAGCGATTCATGGCATCACGGTGATCGTCGGTCACCCGCACTTTCAGGATGGCAAGCTCTACAACGCCGCTACGGTAATTCGCGACGGCGAAATCCTGCACCGTTATCACAAAAGAATCCTCAGTGCCTCCCCATTTTTTAATGAGCATTATTACTTCGATAGCGGCACTGCGCCCTGCATTTTCGAGCTTGGCGGGATAACATTCGGCATCGCGGTTTGCGCCGATTTTTGGCTGGAAGGATTGCCCGATGCAGCCGCTTACGGCAATCCCGATATTCTACTGGTACTCAGCGCATCGGCTTTCCATATCGGCAAACAAGTCTCTCGCTATCAAATCTCGCACCGCATCGTCACACGTACCGGCATCCCGGTAATTCACGTCAACCTGGTTGGCGGACAAGATGAACTGGTTTTTGACGGCGCATCCTTCACCATGAACAGACAAGGTGAGCTCACGCAGCAAGCGGCGGAATTTGCCGAAACCATTGAATTGATCGAGATTCACGATAAACAACCGGTGAAAACCAATCTACCGGCTGCGCAATCCGCGATTGCCAGCGTTTATCAGGCATTGTGTCTGGGAGTGAAAGATTACGTGCGGAAAAATGGTTTTCCCGGCATCATTCTGGGGCTTTCCGGCGGCATCGATTCGGCATTGACGCTGGCGATTGCGGTCGATGCGCTGGGCGCGGACAGCGTGACAACCGTCATGATGCCGTCGCAGTACACTGCGGATATCAGCCGGGAAGATGCCAGCGAAATGGTGAACTTGCTCGGTGCAAAACACTACGAATGCGGTATTCAATCGTTATTTGATCATTATCTGACCACCATCGAAAGCGCTTTCGGCATTTCCCCGGACGCCGCCGCATCGACCACCATGCCGGAGAATCTGCAAGCGCGCATACGCGGCACTTTGCTGATGGCGCTATCCAACCAAACCGGTGCGCTGGTACTGACGACCGGTAATAAATCCGAATTGGCGGTCGGTTATTGCACGCTCTACGGCGACATGGCGGGCGGTTTTGCGGTGCTGAAAGACGTCAGCAAAACACTGGTGTACCGGTTATGCGAATACCGCAACCGCATCCAGCGCGTCATTCCGGAGCGCATCATTCAGCGCGCGCCGTCCGCCGAACTGCGCGCCGACCAAACCGATCAGGATAGCTTGCCGCCGTATGAAATTTTGGATGCCATCATCGAAGCGTACGTTGAAAAGAACTGTTCCCCGGCGGAAATTATCGCGTTGCAGTATGACGAAACCACGGTAATGAAAGTCATCAGTCTGATCCATAAAAATGAATACAAACGCCGCCAATCCCCGCCGGGCATCCGCATCACGCGCTACGATTTCGGCACGGCATGGCGTTACCCGGTCACATCCGGGTATCGAAATTTATTATCACCGGCAAATGCGCGATAGCACTGGAACTTGAATAATAAATCGCTATCCTATTGCCATGAAATTGATCTGCTTGATAATTGCACTATCACTTACATTTCCTGTAAGCGCCTTGGCGCACGAGCTGCCCAATCTGGGCGATGTTTCGCGCGCCACCATATCGGCGCATGAAGAACGCCAGCTCGGTTTAAAGATCATGCGGCAAATCCGCGCCGATCCGAGTTATATGGATGATCCGGAGATCGCCAGCTATCTGAGCAATCTCGGCCAGCGCCTGATCGTCAATTCCGAGGAGGCCGATGCGAATCAGTTATTCGAATTTTTCGCGGTGGAAGATCCGTCGATCAATGCGTTCGCTTTACCGGGCGGATTCATGGGATTCAATAGCGGGTTGATCATTGCGGCACAAAGCGAATCCGAATTGGCGGCGGTGATGGCGCATGAAATTGCGCATGTGACGCAAAAGCATCTGGCGCGCATGATCGCATCGCAAAAATACGATATGGTCAAAATGCTGGCCGCACTGGCTGCGGCGATTGTCGCCGCGCGTTCCAACAATCCGCAGGCCAGCCAAGCGGTTTTGATTACTTCGCAAGCCAGTATGATCCAATCGAAGCTGGATTTCACCCGTAATCACGAAAAGGAAGCCGACCGGATCGGTCTGAATATCCTGCTGGATGCGGGATTCGATCCGCAAGGAATGACCACGTTCTTCGATCGTTTACAAAGAGCCGGGCGTTTTTATGAAAACGGCGCGCCTTCCTACTTGCGCACGCACCCGATCACGTACGAGCGTATTGCCGACATCCAGAATCGCACGCGCGAGATGCCTTACCGTCAGGTGCCCGACAGTATCGACTTTTTACTGGTACGCGCCAAACTGCGCGCGTACCAGGGCAAACCGCACGACGCCGTGGCGCAATTCAAAATCCGCCTGGATGAGAAACGCTACGCCAACGAAGCCGTTGAGCAGTACGGCTACATTCATGCACTGTTGCGCAATAAGAAATACAAGCAGGCAAACAACGAGCTGGCGCATTTATACGAATTGCTGCATGGCGATTCCGCGTCAGCCGCTTTGATCAATCACCCGCTGGGGAGAACCATCCAGGTTGAGCATAAAAACATCATCGCCGGTGCAATGATCGAAACGTTGTCCGCCAACGTGAAGCTGGCCAACGGAAAAACCGCCGATGCGTACACGACCTACAAAACCGCATTGAAAGTTTATCCGCAGTACCGCGCGCTGATCCACGGCTACGCCAATGCGCTAATACAAAACAAACAGACCGAAACGGCACTGGAATTTATCAACAAACAACTGCAATCGATTCAGAACGACCCGAAACTGTACAACTTGCAGGCGCAATGCTACTCGTTGCTCGGCAACAAAATGCTCGAGCATCGCGCGCTGGCGGAAGTGTATTTTTTCAAAAACCACTTCAAAGCCGCCGCGGACCAATTGAAAATTGCACTGCAAAGCGATAATGGCAACTTTTATCAGCTGTCGAGCATCGAAGCGCGTCTGAAACAGATGAAAGCGCTCGTCGAAGAAGAGGAAAAAGAAAAATAAGTGTCCGGAACCGTTTCCCGGCCGGCAATTAACGTATCATGAAATCCTTTGATCATTATTAAACGTATCGTTGCATGCGCACTATCAACTCCCGGAAAATTCTCCTAGTCCTCATCATAATTATCGCAGCGGCCGCATTCTGGTACAGCAGCGGCAAAAAAGAATCCAAAGCCGGTCAATACAAAACCCGGACTATCGAGCGCGGCGACATCATCCAAACCATATCGGCTAACGGTACATTAACGCCGGTGATTTTGGTCAATGTCGGCACTCAGGTTTCCGGCACCGTGGCAAAGTTGCACGCCGACTATAACGATCATGTGGAAATCAACCAAGTGCTGGCCGAGCTCGACCCGGCTTTATTGCGCGCGCAACTGCACCAATCCAAGGCTAATCTGCTCAGCGCGCAAACCGCGGCAAAAATTGCTGACAGCAAGTTGAAACGCCAGCGCTTGTTAAAAGAAAAGAATTTCATTTCACCAGAAGCGCTGGAAATCGCCGAGCAAGAGGCGGAAACGGCACGTGCTCAAGTGGCCATCAGTAAAGCGCAAGTCGAACGCGACCAAGCCAATCTCAACTACAGCGTGATCCGTTCGCCGATTTCCGGTGTGGTTATCGCCCGGGATGTCGACATCGGCCAGACGGTTGCGGCCAATTTTCAAACGCCGACGTTGTTTCAAATCGCTCAGGATCTGCGCCAGATGCAAGTGAATATCAGCGTCGCGGAAGCCGATATCGGCCAACTGCATATCGATCAACTGATCAACTTTACCGTCGATGCTTTCCAGCAGCGCAAATTTGTCGGTAAAGTCAAACAAATCCGGCTCAATCCGACCATTCAAGAAAATGTCGTCACGTATAACGTCGTCGCCATGGTCGACAACGCCGACGGCGCATTGCTGCCCGGCATGACAGCTAACATCAATTTCATCGTCATGCAAAGAAACGATGTTTTACGCGCGCCCAACGCGGCGCTGCGCTATCAGCCTAAAGATGCCGAATCGGCTGAAAGCGGCAAAACAGCCCGGGTGCCGAATCAAGCCACGCTATACCTGTTATCGCAGGATCGTCCGGAACCGGTCCATGTGACCACAGGGATCACCGATGGGAATTACACCGAGATCACCGGCAGCGAAATTAAACCGGGCGATAAAGTCATCATCAGCGAAGTAGCGGATAAGAAAGAATCAGACAACAAATTCAAGCTGAGGATGTTCTGATGTCTGCGATTCAGGCTGCACCCGCACCCAATGTGCTCATTCAGATCGAGGATCTGTGCAAGAGCTACAGCCTGCAGGATGCCAACGGCAGCACCATTTCCAATCAAGTCTTATTCGATATCAACCTGACGATCAATCAGGGCGAATTTACCGCCATCATGGGACATTCCGGATCCGGCAAATCCACGCTGATGAATATTCTGGGCTGTCTGGATACGCCCACTAGCGGATCGTATTGGCTTGCCGGGAAAAACGTGGCTGCTTTGTCGGGCAACGAATTGGCGCATATCCGCAATCAACGCATCGGCTTCGTGTTTCAGGGCTTCAATCTGCTCAAACGCATGACCGCGCTGGATAATGTCGCCACACCGCTGCTCTACGCCGGCGCCAGCCGCTCGCAAAGCCGCCAGCAAGCACTGGAATTGCTGCGCCGCACCGGGCTGGAAAATTTTGCCATGCACCTGCCGAATCAACTTTCCGGCGGCCAGCAGCAACGCGTCGCGATCAGCCGCGCCTTGGTCAACCGGCCGCCACTGATTCTAGCTGACGAACCTACCGGCAATCTGGATACGCAAACCAGCCGCGAAATCATGCAATTGTTTGAACAACTGAACCGAGATCAAGGTATGACCATCGTGCTGGTGACGCATGAAGATGATGTCGCGGCCTATGCGAAGCGTCTGATCCGCCTGAAGGACGGCCGTATCGTCGTGGATCAGCGTAATAATGCAGATGCAGCCGTGCTGGCGGAAACTTTATGAGCAATCCGGTGTGACACTATGAATTTTTTGACGATCATCGGCGAAGCATTGCGCGCGCTACGGCAAAACCGCCTGCGCACCGGTTTGACGATGCTGGGCATGATCATCGGCGTGGCCGCCGTGGTTTTAATGCTGTCCATCGGGCAAGGCGCGCGCACCAAGATCAATGAAACCATCGCGGCGATGGGCAGCAATTTGTTTCTCGTGGTGCCGGGCGCCACGTCGTCCGGCGGATTCAGCTTCGGCAGCGGCAGCGTCAGAACGTTGACGATCAACGACGCGTACGCCATTGCCGAGTTATCGTCCGTCAGCGCCACCGCACCGGTCACCACCGGTACCGTACAGCTCAATTACGCGGCGAAAAATTGGAGCACGATCATTACCGGTACCACGCCTAATTATTTTACCGTGGGTAACTGGAAAATGGACTCGGGCACGGCGTTTACCGAATCCGATCTGCGCTCGGCGGCGCGCGTAGTGGTGCTGGGTTCCGTGACGGCCAAGAACCTGTTTGGCGATGAAGAACCGATTGGTAAAACGATCCGTATCACCAACCGGCCTTTTGTGGTGGTCGGCGTCTTGATGGCGAAAGGGCAAAGTTTGACCGGGCGCGATCAGGACGACACCGTGCTTATCCCCATCACCACCAGCGAACGCCAGATTACCGGCAATCAGTTCCCCGGTTCTATCCGCTACATGCTGGTGCAAGGCAAATCGGCCTCAGATATGGATATCGCCGAAATAGAAATCACCCAACTGCTGCGCCAGCGTCACCGTATCGCCAAAGGTAAGGAAAACGATTTCACCGTGCGCAATTTGACCGCGATTGCGGATGTAGCAACCGATGCCGCCAAGATCATGTCGATCGTGCTGGGTGCGATTGCATCGGTATCGCTGCTGGTCGGCGGCATCGGCATTATGAATATCATGCTGGTGTCGGTGACCGAGCGCACGCGTGAAATCGGCATTCGCATGGCGATCGGCGCCGATCAGCGGGCCATTCTCACGCAATTCCTGCTCGAAGCGATCGTAATCTGCATCATGGGCGGGGTGATCGGCTTAGTGTTGGGTATCGGCGGTGCATGGATCGTCAGCCAGGTGGCCGATATGTTGATTGTGATTACCGCCGGCATGGTCGGATTGGCTTTTTTATTTTCATCCGCGGTCGGGATATTTTTCGGCTTTTATCCGGCCAAAAAAGCGGCCTCGCTTAAACCGGTCGATGCCTTGCGCTACGAATAACCGGATGTATCAATCGGGATACGCTGTTGTGATTCCACCACAGAATCTTTTCATGACTTGACTCTCCAACGACGAGTATTAGTTTATTTGTTGTTTACCCGATACTATGGATAACAATCTGACAACGGGAGTCACCCATGACAGTCAAGGAAAAAGAACGCCCTACTTCCGAATTTCTGGCTATTGCCGTCGTTGAAAATAAAAACGAGGTAATATCCGTCGGCGAAATCAAGCATGCACTGCATGAACGCGGATTCGGCATTCTGATGGCCATCGCCGCAGTACCCATCTGTCTTCCCATTCCCGTCCCACCCGGTTACACCACGGTTTTCTCAATTCCGCTGTTCATTTTCTCGACGCAAATGATTCTGGGCATGCGCGCCCCTTGGCTGCCTGCTTGGCTGGAAGGAAAACACATCAAACGCAGCACGCTTGAAAAAATACTGGCTAAAGCAAATCCTTGGCTGAAGAAAATCGAAGAACGCATGCAGCCGCGCATTACCTATATCAGCGTACATACCTGGGAACGGATTATCGGCTTCTTTTCGTTTGTTTTCGCTTTGGCAATCGCGCTACCAATCCCGCTGATCAATTTCTCACCGGGCTGGGGAATTCTGGTGATGTCACTCGGACTTCTGAACAGAGACGGTCTGACTATTTTAATCGGCATGATCATTGGAATCATCGGCATCGGCATCGCGATGATCATTCTGGTCATGCTGTGGATGGGCATGTCGTTGCCGTCTTTTTATTGACGGCGCCAAGCGCACAATCAATTCCGCGTCACTGCGGCCGCGAACAGATCGTGCGTATCCGAATCGGTAATCTCGACTTCGATAAAATCGCCCGGCTGCACCTCACCGGCGTCTTCCACATACACCAATCCGTCGATTTCCGGTGCATCGGCGCTACTGCGCGCAATTACGTCATCATCGGTGACCTGATCGACCATCACGGTCATGGTTTTACCGACTTTCGTGGCCAGGCGCTGACGGCTGATTTCCTCTTGCAGTTGCATGAAGCGCGCGCGGCGGTCTTCCTTGATTTCTTCCGGCACAGCACCCGGTAACTGATTGGCCGCAGCACCTTCCACCGGAGAATAAGCGAAGCATCCCACGCGATCCAATTGCGCTTCCCGCAGAAAATCCAGTAATTCCTCGAATTCCGCTTCGGTTTCGCCTGGAAAACCGGCAATGAAGGTGCTGCGCAAGGTGATATCGGGGCAAACTTCGCGCCATTGCCGGATTCTGGCCAAATTATTTTCCGCATTGGCCGGGCGTTTCATCGCTTTTAGAATGCGCGGATTAGCATGCTGAAATGGCACGTCCAGGTAAGGCAGGATTTTTCCTTCCGCCATCAACGGAATCACTTCATCGACATGCGGATACGGATAGACATAGTGCAGACGCACCCAGACACCCAGCGAGCCCAGCGCTTGCGCCAGCTCAGTCAGGCGTGTTTTGACCGGCCGCCCCTGCCAGAAACCGGTGCGGTATTTCACGTCAACGCCATAGGCACTGGTATCCTGCGAAATGATCAACAGTTCTTTCACACCGGCATTGACCAAATGCTCGGCTTCCTGCATGACTTGATGAATCGGGCGGCTCACCAGATCGCCGCGCATCGACGGGATGATGNNATGATGCAAAACGTGCAGCGATGGTTGCAGCCTTCCGATATTTTGACATAGGCATAATGCCGCGGCGTCAGCCGGATTCCTTGCGGCGGTATTAGGCTAGTATACGGATCGTGCGGTTGCGGTAAATGCGTATGAATGGCGGACATCACTTCCGGCAATGCGTGCGGCCCGGTGACAGCGAGCACTTGCGGGTGCGCTTTCTTTACTACATCGCCATCTTCCTTGGCACCCAGGCAACCTGTCACGATGACTTTGCCGTTCTCGGCCAACGCTTCGCCGATGGTATCCAGCGATTCCTTCACGGCGCTATCGATAAAACCGCAGGTATTCACGACGACCAAGTCGGCATCGTCGTACGACGGTGAAATTTCGTACCCTTCGGCGCGCAGCTGAGTCAGAATTTGTTCTGAATCCACCAATGCTTTGGGACAACCCAATGAGATAAAACCAACTCTACGTGCAGCTTGTTTTGACGAAGACATGTAACTGGAAATCAAATAAAAATGTGGAGACTTTGCACAGCCGGGAGATCAATCCTACCAATCGGCTGCATGTAAAAATTGAAATAACAGGAATACTAGTCGGCGACCGTGAAACGCGCTGCATCGATGATCGACCACAAATGAGCGATTCCGGCAATGATCGGCGGAATAATGAGCACCCAGAAAAAATATCCTACGCCGGTAATGATGAAGAACAGTATCGCTGGCAGTATACGTCCTTGCACCAATTGCCCCAGTCCCGGTATAAAAAAACTGCATACCGCCGCGACCACATTTCCACCCGATCCTTGCCCTGCTTGCATCATTCTTCCTATCAATTCGTTCATCATGCGATTATTCGCTTATTATTGTATCGCCATTTAACGCCGAATGCTCAATTTAACGGCAGATACAACATCGTTCTCGCACTCCCTGACAATCTGAGTTTTAATCCATAGCGCAGTGCTTAACCTTTCGATTCATCCAGAAACTTAGCCGCTTCTTTCAATAAAAACTCCTTGAAGGTATTGGCAACGCCCGATAAGCGCTTATTCTTCCGATTGACGACATGCCAATAGCGGATGATCGGAAAACCCTGTACATCGAGAATTTTTAAACGGCCCGTCTCCAATTCCAGCTCGGCGGTATGCTGCGACATAATGCCCAGCCCCATGCCAGCCTGAACCGCTTGCTTAATGGCTTCCGTGGTATCCGTTTCCATTCCTTTATTGATTTTGATCTTATGCGCAGCAAAAAACCGCTCCATGGCGCTGCGCGTGCCCGAACCCGATTCACGCACGAGAAAAGTTTCGTTGGTCAGCCGTTTCACTGGAATATTGCGTTCCTGGCATAACGGATGACCCGGTGGTGCAACGACCACCAGCGGATTTTCCATGAAAGATTCGCTGTCGATGTCGAGATTCTCGGGCGGTTGCCCCATGATGGCCAAATCGATCATATTATCTGCTAACTGTTTCAATACCGCTTCGCGGTTGGAAACATTCAAGCTGACGGTCACGCCGCGATAACGCTGGCAAAACTTCGCCAGCAAATGCGGCGCAAAATAATTGGCGGTCGTCACCACCGAGATATTTAACTTACCGCGTTCCATGCCTTTCAATTCATCCAAAGCGACTTCCATATCGGCCAATTGCTGCGAAATCGCCCGGCTGTATTGGTATAGCTCGCGCCCGGCTTCGGTCAGATAAATTCGCTTACCCAAATGCTCAAATAGCGGTAAACTGATGTTCTCTTCCAGCTGCTTAATTTGCATGGAAACAGCAGGTTGAGTCAAATGTAGCTCTTCGGCGGCGCGTGAATAACTTAGGTTCCGGGCAACGGATTCGAACACTTTCAGTTGCCGCAAGGTAAGGTGGAGCATAGGTCAATTATCAATTCTGATTCACGCGGTAAAGTTTTATAAGTATAACCTTATTATAAATATCAAAATTACTGATTTGTTCTTATAGGTTAATAGCGCTATAGTGCGCTTCATGGATTTGAGTAGTCATGTTTGTTGTTTGTAACGCAATATCCTCTCGTTTCTGTCGGTATCGTTGGCTGGAGTTGAGTGGAATCTAATAGGAGAAAATACCATGGCAGTAAAAATATATAACGCAGGCGTCAAAGAATACCGGCAAACCTACTGGACACCTGAATACACCCCTTTGGATACGGATCTTCTGGCTTGTTTCAAAATTACCCCTCAACCCGGCGTACCACGTGAAGAAGTCGCTGCTGCAGTAGCGGCAGAATCTTCCACCGGTACCTGGACCACGGTTTGGACCGACTTGCTGACCGACCTGGATTACTACAAAGGCCGTGCTTATAAAATTGAAGACGTACCTGGCGATGACACCTGTTTCTATGCTTTCGTAGCTTACCCGATTGATCTGTTTGAAGAAGGTTCTGTCGTTAACGTGTTGACCTCACTGGTAGGTAACGTGTTTGGTTTTAAAGCATTGCGCGCACTGCGTCTGGAAGATGTGCGTTTTCCGATTGCTTACGTCAAAACTTGTGGCGGACCTCCAACTGGTATCCAAGTGGAACGCGATCGTTTGAACAAATACGGCCGTGCATTGTTAGGTTGTACCATTAAACCTAAACTGGGTCTGTCTGCTAAAAATTATGGCCGCGCCGTATACGAATGTCTGCGCGGCGGCCTGGATCTGACCAAGGACGATGAAAACGTTAACAGCCAGCCGTTCATGCGTTGGCGTGATCGTTTCCAATTCGTAGTGGAAGCTTGCCAAAAAGCCGAACGCGAAACCGGAGAACGTAAAGGTCACTACCTGAACGTGACAGCACCAACCCCGGAAGAGATGTACAAACGTGCAGAGTTCGCTAAAGAATTGGGCGCACCGATCATTATGCATGACTACTTGACCGGTGGCTTGACAGCTAATACGGGACTGGCCAACTGGTGCCGCAACAACGGAATGCTGTTGCACATCCATCGTGCAATGCACGCTGTGCTTGATCGTAACCCGCACCACGGTATTCATTTCCGCGTTTTAACCAAAGTGCTGCGTTTGTCAGGTGGTGATCACCTGCACTCCGGTACCGTGGTCGGTAAACTGGAAGGTGACCGTGCAGCAACACTGGGCTGGATCGACACCATGCGCGACAAATTCATCAAAGAAGACCGCAGCCGCGGCCTGTTCTTCGATCAAGATTGGGGTTCAATGCCAGGTGTATTCCCAGTTGCGTCGGGTGGTATTCACGTTTGGCATATGCCAGCACTGGTCGCAATCTTCGGTGATGATGCGTGCTTGCAGTTTGGTGGCGGTACCTTGGGTCATCCATGGGGTAACGCTGCCGGTGCGGCGGCTAACCGTGTGGCATTGGAAGCCTGCGTAGAAGCACGTAACCAAGGTATTGAAATCGAGAAAGAAGGCAAAGCGATCTTGACCAAGGCAGCCAAAAGCAGTCCAGAACTGAAAATCGCCATGGAAACATGGAAAGAGATCAAGTTCGAGTTTGACACTGTTGACAAACTGGACATAGCCCACAAGTAAGAATACATAGCCAAAGGAGAAAGGTTGATGATTAAACGCTGCTTTTCTCCTTCATCTCACTAAAGTTAAGGAAAAATAATGAGCGAAGTAATCGATTACAAATCACGTGTTAGTGATCCAGCAAGCCGTAAATTTGAAACATTTTCTTATCTGCCTGCAATGGCCGACAAGGATATCAAGAAACAAGTGCAATATTTAATCAGCAAAGGCTGGAACCCAGCAATCGAACATACAGAACCTGAGTATGTCATGGATTCCTATTGGTATATGTGGAAGCTGCCAATGTTTGGTGAAACGGATGTAGAACGCGTGCTGGCAGAAGCTGCCGCATGTCATAAAGCCAATCCGAACAATCACGTACGTTTGATTGGTTACAATAATTTCAACCAATCACAAGGCACAGCCATGGTGATATACCGCGGCAAGACTGTTTAAGTAACACGGGGTTCGAACCCGCAAGACCCCCTTCACCCTTAATTAGGGCAGGGGGTTTTTTTTCACCGGAATTTATTGTGCAAATTTTCGATAAAGATAGTTCTCACAGGAGTTTGTCATGAGCGATATCATCGACCAGTATCGTATTAAAAAAGAACCTTATTACCATTCCGTTGCGGATGAAGTAAAACTCTATGAAGCCGCCTATTCGGTACGCATGCCCATGATGCTGAAAGGCCCGACCGGCTGCGGTAAAACGCGCTTCGTCGAGTACATGGCGTGGAAATTAAAAAAACCACTGATCACCGTTGCTTGTAACGAAGACATGACCGCGTCCGACCTGGTCGGCCGTTTTCTGTTGGATGCCAACGGCACGCGCTGGCAAGACGGTCCACTGGCGGTCGCCGCACGTTATGGCGCGATCTGCTATTTAGATGAAGTTGTTGAGGCGCGCCAGGACACCACCGTGGTTATTCACCCGCTAACCGACAACCGCCGTGTATTGCCACTGGAGAAAAAAGGCGAACTGATTCAGGCGCATGCGGATTTTCAGATTGTCATCTCGTACAATCCCGGCTATCAGAGCTTGATGAAAGATTTGAAACAATCGACCAAACAGCGTTTCGGTGCGCTCGATTTCAATTACCCGAGTCATGACATCGAAAGCGAAATCGTTGCCCACGAATCCGGCGTATCGACCGAAGTTGCCGAGAAATTGGTATCGATTGCCGAACGTGCACGTAACCTGAAGGGACATGGCCTGGATGAAGGTATTTCCACCCGTATGCTGATTTATGCCGGCAGTCTGATTGCCAAGAAAGTCGATGCCCACGCGGCCTGCCGTGTAGCACTAGTGCGCCCGATCACCGACGATCCGGACATGCGCGATGCACTGGATGCAGCAGTTAGCACGTTCTTCAACTAGCCCGGAAATCATAACCCGTTTGTTTTAACCCATTAACAGGTGCTGCCATGAGTGTCAGTCTGGACGATTACAAAGAATTGCTCGAGGATCTGGAACCGGAATCGGTTGAATTGCTCCATCATGCTTGGCCGGAAGCGGTCAAGATCTTTTCACCGCGCGGCCTGGATAACTACTTAAAAGGTGCGTCGGCAATCCGCGGACTGGGGCGCGGGCGCAGCGTGGTCGATTGCTGGATCGATGAGATTCCGCTGGTCGTCAAGGAAGTCGGTGAAGATGTCATCAGCGATTTGGCAACATCCGTGCTTTCACTCGCTTCGAGAACTTCCGGCGCGGTCATCGAACTGGTGCTGGCGACTTCCCCTACTGCTGCCAAACGTCTCGGTGACGCGCAGTTATTCCAGAATTACCTGCAATTTCTGAATACGCTGATCGCACAGGCACCACGCGGCATTCGTCCGATGCTCGGCAAATTGGAAATCCTGTTCGGGCAATTGACGCTGGGTGGCTTGCGCCGCTGGGCGATGTGGGGCGCACATGCGCACCGCACCGATTATGAAGAGCAAATCCGTTATTTCGGTCTGGAATCGAAAGAATCGCTTGCGGTATTGCAGAAGGAACGCAAAGGCACCTTGTTCGTCGACGTGCAGCGCCGCATTAATATGTATCTGCGTGCGTTGTGGGGACGAGATTTCTTCATGAAACCGACTTCCGGCGACTTTGAAACGCGTGAAGGCTATAAGCCATTCATCGAAAACTATTTCATCCATTTGCCCGATGCCTACGATGCCCATGGCGATGTGTCGGCAACCGAAGTCTACCGCGCCGCTGCAGCGCACGCCGCAGCGCATCTGGTCGAAACCCAGCAGCCAATTTCTGCGGAAAGTTTGAATCCGTTGCAGATGGCCGTGATTTCGGTCATTGAAGATGCGCGTATCGAGGAATTGTCGATCCGCCGCTTTCCCGGTCTACGCAAGACATGGTCGGTGTTGCACAGCGCCACACCGGAAATGAATGTCTCGACGGGCGATTATCTGAATCGCCTGGCACGCGCCCTGCTCGACCCGGATTACAAGGACAAGGACCCGTGGATCGCCGAAGGACGCAAACTGTTCAAAGCGGCGAAAGACGATCAGCTACATAGTCACAAAACCTCGTGGGAAATCGGTGTGCAGCTCGCACACAGCTTCATGGACAAAAGGATTCCGTACAACCCGCGCACCGACATACTCACCGCGCCATATCGCGACGATAACCGCTATTTCTGGGAATTCGAGGAATTCGATTTCAACAAATCGCTGTCCGCTGGATACGACGCGCCCAAACAAGTGCGCAAATACGTCAACGTCATGGAATTTGCCAATGAGCTCGACGTCGAAACCGCCGGTGACGACGCAGAGGAAATCTGGGTCATGGGCACCGAGTTCTTCCCGTACGAAGACATGGGCGTGTCGTACAACGATATGGAAGGCAAGGAACCGGTATCGGCGCCGTACCACTATTCCGAATGGGATTACCAGATTCAGCTAGAACGCCCCGATTGGGCCACAGTGCAGGAAAAACGCGCAAAACTGGGCGATATGCAATGCATCGACGACATCGCCAATCAATACAAACGTGAAATTGCGCGCATGAAATTCCTGCTCGATGCGATGCAACCGCAAGGCACGCGCCGTATCCGTAAACTCGAAGATGGCGACGAAATCGACATCAACGCCGCGATCCGTTCGATGATCGATATCCGCATGGGCATGCAACCCGATCCGCGCATCATGATGCGTTCGGTACGCAAGGTGCGCGACATTTCCGTGCTGGTGCTGCTCGATCTGTCCGAATCGACCAACGAAAAAGTCGCCGGACACGACTACTCGGTGCTGGACCTGACGCGTCAGGCCACGGTGCTGCTCGCCAACGCCATCAGCAAGATCGGCGACCCGTTCGCGATCCACGGCTTCTGCTCCGACGGACGGCACGACGTCGAGTATTTCCGCTTCAAGGATTTCGACCAACCTTACGACGAAATCCCCAAAGCCAAACTCGCCGGCATGACCGGGCAACTGTCGACCCGCATGGGCGCCGCGATGCGCCACGCCACGCATTATCTGAAGCTGCAAAAATCGGCGAAAAAACTGCTACTGGTGATCACCGACGGCGAACCCGCCGACGTCGATGTACGCGACCCGCAATACTTGCGCCACGACACCAAAAAAGCCGTCGAAGAAGCCGGCCGCTCCGGTATCCTGACCTATTGCATGAGCCTCGACCCACGCGCCGATCAGTATGTCTCGCGCATTTTCGGCGAACGCAATTATCTGGTAGTGGATCATGTGGAACGGCTGCCGGAGAAACTGCCGGTGCTGTATGCGGGGTTGACTCGCTAAATAAACTTTAAATTTGGGGCTATAGTAGATTAGCTTAGCATCTAAGCTAATCTACTATAGCCCCAAAAAATATCCCAAACCAGTTGATTGCAAAACACCGCTATTTTCATCTTATGTTATTGTGTTATCGTGCTTTTGCTTCAAGCATCACATGATGTAGCGGTATCACAATAACCAAAGGAGAAGCTATGGCTGCACATATTGGATCCAAGGAAATCAATGCGTTATCGGTAGCATCGTACGAAGAGCTGCGCACCAAACTCAAATCTGGCGATCTGCTCTTTGCTTCCGGGGACTATTTAGTCTCAAAAGCCATTCAGAAAGTCACCGATTCACCCTGGAGTCATGTCGGTATCGTTTTCAGACTCGATAGCATTGACCGGATGCTTTTGCTGGAAAGCGTTGAAGACATGGGTGTCCGCTTCGCGCCGTTGTCGAAATACTTGAATGACTATGCGGACGGCAAACCATACCGGGGGCGAGCTGTGCTTGGGCGCTGCCATGATGTCAATCAGGATATCGTGAATGGTTTGGCAAAATTCGGTATCGATGAACTGACCCGCCCCTACGACAAAGATGAAATTGCCAAGATTCTGGCTCGCGTCACACTGGGCATCGGGAAAAAAGAACGCGACAAGGAATATATTTGCTCGGAACTGGTCTACGAATGTTTTGCCAGCAGCGGCAGAGCATTTGTCTATGACAATCGCGGTTTTATCAGCCCGGAAAATATTTGGGCCGATGAAAAAGTATCGCTCGTCGGGCGGATTCTTTAGCCTTGCCCTATGATGGCAATCGGCAGTGATTGCTTAGCGCGGTTTTGCCCTGATTCCGCCTTACCTGGCCGTTGTTCGCTGCCTTTTTCAAAGCTTCCCTGGTACAGAATGGTTTAACGCATTGCCTTTATTCACGATTGGAGGATATATGAAAAACACGATATGGCTCATCATCGCCGCAGGCTGTTTCATCGCATTTCAAGCGGTAGCGGAACCTACCTGCACTGTAGATCCCGACAAAAAACCTTATTACCGGCTGGAGTTGACAGTACCAGCAACCTTCTGCAAAAGCAGTAACAATAAAAAAGATCCCAGCTGCAAAGACTTTCCCAAAGAAGGCGCAATCCAATTGCACGGACTGTGGCCGAATTACGCGCAAAACTATCCGCAAGGCATTTGCAGCACGAGTGAATGCCCCAAAAGCTCAACGTATTGCGATTACCCCACACCTCCCGATTTATATGAATCTGACGGCTGGAAAAATCTGAAAGGCTACATGGCCGGATTGGAAAAATGCCTGGAACGGCACGAATGGGTAAAACATGGCATCTGTTCACCGATGAAAGCACCCGCCTATTTCGAGTGGTCATTGGCAAAAGCCAAGGAAATTTCCGCAGCGTTTGCGCCGTATGTGGACAAAACCATCACCCGGAAACAATTCAATATGCTGATCGCGTACGCGCTGCCGGACATCGACGGCGCCGTGCGGCTGAACTGTTCCGGACCGAACGTGCTGAGCATGAGCGTTTTCTACCAATGGGGTGATACACCGCAAGACGTTATTGCAACTAAGGGCGGGCAAAACTCGTTCGGCAACTGCAAGCAAACATTCCGCATACCAGCGCAATAGGATCTACTGCTACACACGCTCCACCCTGCCTTCTCGTAGCTTATAACTACGGGGGAGTTTTGCACACCACGCTCACCAACCGGCTCACGCTTGGAAGCATGATCTGCCGATGCCCGGTGGGGTGACAAGAAAAGGAATTCAAAGGCGTACTATTGTTTCAAAGTACCAAGCTTCAAAACACGAGATTGACGGCAAACCCTGAAGACGGACGGTCACAACCTATCGAGCTATGCCGTAAGTTTCGGCAAAAACCGGAGTATCGGTAACCATCGCTTGGGTAATGCCGGTCAGGCGCTGAATGAAAGGCGGGATGCTCACTTGCGTGATTGATCAATGTACTCCAGCGTCCTGCTTCAACACCATTTTCATAGCGGATCAAACCGGTTTCAATGATGCGCCCCTGTGCCGGTGTTGTCCCGGTTGTCTCCGGATCGAGCAGCACATAAACTGGCAGCAGCGTGCTCATTTGAACCGGCGGAACGATCCGATCACAACTCCGAAAATTTCAAACTGCGAATCTGGACGGATATAGATGGGCCGGTAAGCACCGGAAGAATTGGCAGGCATCAGCCGCGGCATCTTGTTTGCGCCATAGTCGAGGATTTTGATGGTAAATTCCCGGTCCACCACGGCCAGTACGATATCGCCGATATGCGCTGTTTTGGAGCGATCCACAACCACTTTATCGCCCGGCAGCAAACCGACATCGATCATGGATTCCCCTCGGATCGTGACAAAGAACGTCGATGCGGCATGGTCGATCAGGAATTCGCTGACATCCAGCTGTTTCTCGACATGATCGTCCGCCGGACTGGGAAAACCCGCTGCGACTTTGGTGGAAAAAAGCGGCAGCAGCGTCGGTTGTTCGTTAATCGCCGGAGTGAAAAACTCATCCACTTCCACTTCGGCAACTGCGTTATCGCCGCCTTGCTCTGCTTTTTTACGCTGCACAGCTTCCAGAAAGCTTCTGACCGTTGCCGTCTGGCTTTGCGGTATGCGCATGACTTCCGTTGGTTCACCGAATTTACCCTGACCCCGCGGTCTGCCCGCGTTTTCCCGTTTTCCGCCTCGATTGGACATGATGGATATACTCCCTGCTAGATATTCGTAACGCTATTCAAACACACCTCATGTGATACTGTCAAATGAACAAAAAAATTGCGGAATCCAATCGCGAGAACGATCTTGATCATTTATTCAGTAAACGGAAAGTAAACGCCAAGCATCTGAAGAATCAATCAGTCAATCAGACAAGGCTTTCCACCATTGGGTTATTGGGTTATTCAGTTTCCCAATAAATTAAGGAGAATATTGCGAATGAATTTAAATCGCTCGGTAAACAACCCCGAGATTTCTTACACTGAGTTGTGCAAATTTTGCATAAACCAGTCAGCCGCAAGCTGGGCAGCGTGTTCCAAAGTACCCGGTTCTTCGAATAAGTGCGTCGCTCCCGGTACCAAACTCAGCTGCTTTTTGCACCTCAACAAGACATAAGCCTGTTCGTTCAATTCGATCACGCCGTAATCCGCGCCACCGACAATCAGCAGCGTCGGTGCAGTCACCCGGTTTAAGGCGGACTCTCCCGCCAGATCGGGGCGTCCGCCGCGCGATACCACGGCGGCCACCGCATCTTGCATTTCAGCAGCCGCTTGCAGCGCTGCGGCCGCACCGGTACTGGCGCCGAAATAGCCGATCTGCAATGGCTTTGTTTCGGGATTCGCCTGCAGCCAGGCCGTGGCTGCGAGCAAGCGCTGCGTCAACAGAACGATATCGAAGCGCAGGGCATAATTCTGATCTTCCGCGCGCGTCAGCAAATCGAACAGTAACGTGCCGATGCCTCGTTGTTGCAGCACTTTGGCGACATAGGTGTTACGCGGACTGAATCGGCTGCTGCCGCTGCCATGCGCAAATAACACAACACCCGCTGCTGCGGGTGGCAATATCAATTCACCGCTGAGTTCAACGGAACCCGCTGGAATTTTTACCGCGCTCATGCCGCCGCTCCGATTCGGACCGGAATACGCTGCCTGCCGAATTGCCCGGTGAATGGTTCAAAACGGCCTGCAATCGCGCCATTGCAGCTCTCGCAGCGGCCCTCCGCAGTCAAGTGATACTGTTTGATTTCATACCAATCGCGCACGATGACGGCGCTACCACAGCCGGGACAAATCGTAGTATCGCCTTCGATGTTATGCACATTGCCGGTGTACACATAATGCAATCCGGCATCCAGCGCAATCTTACGCGCCCGGATCAATGTTTCCGCCGACGTGGGCGGCAGATCATTCAGTTTGTAATCGGGATGAAAAGCGCTGAAGTGCAGCGGCACGTCAGGACCCAATTCCTTCATGATCCAGTGGCTCATGGCCGTAATTTCCTCGCTGGAATCATTCAAACCCGGAATCAACAGCGTGGTCAATTCGAGCCATACATCGGTTTCATGCCTCAAATAACGCAAGGTATCCAGCACCGGCTGCAAGTGCGATCCGGTTTGTTTGACATAGAACGCCTCGGTGAATGCTTTCAGATCAACATTGGCGGCGTCCATTTTGGCGAAAAAATCGCGCCGTGGCTCAGCATGAATATACCCGGCAGTAACCGCGACCGTCTTGATACCCTTGGCATGACAGGCATCCGCCACATCCATCGCATACTCGGCAAAAATGATCGGGTCGTTGTAGGTGAACGCAACGCTTTTGCAGTGATACTTTTCCGCACAGCGCGCAATCGCTTCCGGACTGGCTTGATCGAGCAGTTTGTCGAAGCTGCGCGATTTGGAAATATCCCAGTTCTGGCAAAATTTACAGGCCAGATTGCAACCTGCCGTGCCAAACGACAGCACGCTGCTGCCGGGATAAAACTGATTCAATGGTTTTTTCTCGATGGGATCGACACAAAAACCGGACGAGCGCCCGTAGGTCGTCAATACCATCGTATCGCCCGCCCGTCCGCGCACGAAACAGGCGCCGCGCTGCCCTTCGTGTAACTTACAATCGCGCGGACACAGATCGCACTGAATACGCCCGTCCTCCAGACGATGCCAATATTTGCCCGGGAATCGTTCCGCAGTACTGATCGGTTCATCCATGCATCACCTCCTTGACGTAATCCATTTCCCGCCATTTGCTGACGGTATAGCGTGACAACTTAATTTCTTCGTCCCAGAAATCCTCCGGCAAGCGCGCTTTGGATTTCAATTTGGCAAGAAATTGCGACGGTTGCGGAAGGCTTTCCCAAACTTGCGGCAAAAAAGTGCTGCGATACGGTCCGTATTCGAATACCACACCATCGATAGTCGGACGCAATTGCACCAGCGCATCGGCTTCACTGGCAAACTTAAGCGGTTGCAACTCGGAAAGCAGCGATACTTCCACATTGACCGCACCCAGCTCGTCCATCATCAGTGGCATGAAACGCGGATCGTGCAGCGCAGCCGACACGGCATTGTTGCTCACATCGTCGATCAGCGGATCGCACGCCTGCAAAGAACCGATGCAGCCGCGCAGTTCACCGTGCTGCGTCAGCGTGACAAAGGTTGCGCCCGGCCGGGATAGCCAGATCATATTATCGTCCACCCGTGCCGGAACACACGATACGCGCAAAGCCTGGCAAATTGCATGACGCGCGATATGCAGCAATATTTTGCCTTGCTCGTTTTTTTCGATTGAATCCGTCATATCCTGTCCTCCTCTTCCTTAAAGACAATCGCTGCGTAGCCCACCACTTGATCACGCGGCCCGGCGGTGTCTCCCGAGTTTCTTAGGTCCAGCAACTGAGGTGTCAGATGATGTTTTTGCGCCGCGATGATCAAACCGCTGACCGCAATACTGCCGCATGCATGATCATGCGCAATCGGTTGCCGCAGCTGCAATATCGCTTGAACAGTTTCGTTGTCAACACGCTGCGCGCTGGTGTAGGGTAAATAATGCGACAAATCGGAACTGATCACGATCAGGGTTTCCTCGCCGCCCCACAGCTTCTCCAGTACCTCCGCCACTTCTTGCGCCGATGTCCAGCCAACCGCCAGCGGCAGCAAAGTAAAATCACCCAATATGTTTTGTAAAAATGGCAGCTGCACTTCCAAAGAATGCTCCAAAGCGTGCGCTTCCCTGCTGATGATCACTTGCGGCAAATGCGCAATCGCAGCCATCAGGCCCTGATCCAGTTTCACCCGGCCCAGCGGTGTCTCAAACACATCGACTCCCGGCAAAGCCAAACCATGCACCGCCACGCGATGCGCCGGACCGAGCAATACCACGCGTTTAATCGTGGCTGCGGCGGAACCTAAGCTGGCATAGGCCGATGCCGCAATCGCTCCGGAATAGATATAGCCCGCGTGCGGGACAATCAGCGCTTTGGGCTTGAAATCATGCATTCGTGCCGCGGCGAGCAACTGCTTCACGTCCTGTCTAAGCTGCCGAGCATCGGCGGGATAAAATAACCCTGCTACGGCAGGTGAACGGATTGAGGTCATGGCGTTTTTTCTTCCTCCGCGGATGGTCAATTTAACCATAAGACAGATAATTGGGAAAAAAATTGCAGCCTAAGAAAACCCTGTTTCGAAATTTCTCAGAGAATTCTGATAATACTTCAAAGGGTTAAGGAGAAAACCTAAAAACAGATAACGGCGGTTACCAGCCGTCCCGGTAAATATTCAGCAGCGTGATGGCATTATTGGTTAGACGGGTAATGCTATGCCGGTCGAAACGCAAATCTAGCAGATCCACTTTACGGCTGGATAACATCTCCTTCAGGTCGAAATTGAATTGAATCAGCGGTGTTACATGATGAGAGTCAAAATATAAATCCCCGGCTTCACCGATATTCGAAACCGGGTCGTGAACATCGGCAATGACGAAAATCAGATCTTCGAGTTTTTCGGCGGGAAGCGTAATCGTATAGGTGTCAAAGAAATGATCCGGAATGGGTGAAGAATTAAAGGCAAATGTTTCCAGTCCCAGGGTAGAACCAATCGCCTGCGCCAGCCCGCCACCCAAGGAGTGACCCGCCACCGTGATCTTAGCTCCGGGATACCGACTGATTACATTTTGCGCAAATCTGAAAGCATCCTTGAATTGATCGCTGACGGTGCCGATGCTTATGGCGGTATCGGCTATAACATCACGCGCAGTGTCTATTAATTCCCCAGGCGAGCATGGAATGTCGCAAGTTTCCGTGCCCCGGAACACCAGCGCCAATTCGTTGGAATCGCGATTCTTGAACACACCGGCATCCATCCCCGAGCTTTTCCCTTTGGATTCAATCAAATCCCAGGAGCCCACCGTCACATTATCAAAATCATAAACCGCATCGGCCAGCTGCGCATAAGGAATCGATCGCGCCAGCGTATCCACCGCGCGCCGCTCATTGGGAAGCAACATCCCATACGGCTTCCAGGTAACATTAGGAACATAATCGGGGTTGATATACAGCGCGACCACCGCCAGTTCGAATACTGAAACCGCATCGTCCGTATCAACATCATTATCCTTCAACCAATTCAGACTGACGTTATAGCGCTCCGTACCATTCAATTTGGGCACATCGACTTTGGGTAATATCAGCAAACCGTCGATCAACGAGAAAGTCGGGCTGTTCACTCCGGAAGTATTGTCAAATTCCGCGCCTAGCAATCTGAACTGATTTGGTTTATCCGCACCCAGCCATTGCAGCGAAGCTTTGTAGAATTGCTCGCCGGAAGTATCTCTTACGATCACCTTTTGCAAGCAAACCAGACCATTCGACTCGATAAAAGTCGCTGGTGCGGTCAAATGCGTGCATCCTTCCGGCAGCGCTTGTGCCAGTGGTATGACGGCGGCAAAGGAAATAAAACTGATGAATTTGAATAAAAGAGAATGCTGATTTTTCATGAATTGCTTTGCCGGTTGATTGGATTGGGTGGCAGCAGTTTAATCATAATCAGCAGGAATGTGAATAGAATCCTTACTACGATGAATCAGCACAATAATCCGCTTGCTGCAGCAACGACCCGCCCGATTCTCCCTGCACATTGACCCACAAGCAGGGCAAACCCAGCTCACTCAACCATTGCGGCCCATCCTCGCCTTTCAGCATACCGATGGTCGAGGCGCTGCCTGCGACCACGCAAAATTCGCCAATGACGCTGACCGCCGCCATAAAATTAACCGGCCAGCCAGTCTTGGGATTCAACACGTGACCGTAGCGGATGCCGTTCACGGTAATGCAACGTTCATAATCCCCGCTGCTCGCCAGCGCACCGGAATGCAGCAGTAGTGTATGCAAAACACCATCGGGAATGCGCGGATGCCGGATGGCGATGCGCCAAGGACTGCCGTCATCGTGCGGACCGATAATTTTGACATCGCCGCCCAGGTTGATGAGACCATACTCGATACCGGCATCGCGGCATAATGCGGCCGCGCGGTCGACGGCATACTCCTTGACCACGCCGCCCAAATCAATTTCCATTCCTACAACCGTAAATGCCAGAACCGGTCGCTGCCAGCGGATTTTATGCCAGCCTATTTTTTTCAGCAGCGCTTCGATGGTTTCCTGCGATGGTATTTCTCCCGACTTGAAATTCCAGGCGCGGCGCAAAATTCCCGACGTGATATCGAACAAGCCATCGCTTTGCTGATAACAAGTGGCTGCATAATCGAGCAAACCGGCGGTTTCATCGTCGACTGCGATACTACCGCCCTGCGCCGCAATGCGGTTTATATCCGACAAGAAACTATCTGCACGGTAGCGGGAATATTTTGCCTCCAGACGGTGCACATCATCCATGACCATGCGGGCGGCCTGCTTGGCTTTCTTTGCGCTGCCTGCATACAACTGAATTGCACAAGGAGAACCCATTGCTTGAAAGTCGTAGTGGTAATAATTCAGATGCGCCATTTATTTGCCGGGCAATAGCGAGCGCGCCGTTGCGATTGCGAAAAAGAAGCTATCCTAACTTAAAACTGATAACTCCAGGTTGCCGACAACATACCCTGACGGTCAAGCTGAATTCCATTGAAATCGCTGCGGATCGGTTGCACCCACTCAAAGCCGAGCCGGTTTCCGGAGAAACGCCCACCCGGAATACGCGCATTCACGCCAAACCCCATATCCCAGAATTGTCCGCCATAATTCTTAGGAAAATCCATCGGACTGATGCGTGCGTTAAATTGATTGAAATCCCGGTGAATCGCATCCTGCCACGTATAAACACCCCGCACCGAAGCGCTGAGCCAGGGTGTCAGATCGAAACCGCCCCAACCGGTTGCCTGAATAATATCGCCGAGACGATAGCCGGATTTATTTTGCGCTTCCATACGCTTGACGCCGCTGAATTGCGCGCCCCACGACCAGCGGTTGTACTCGCCGAGATATGTCAGGCTCGGTGTGAAATCCCACGTGCCGCTGCCCAGTTGCATACCGAAATGAATCAGTCCGCCATCTTCTTTATGCGCGCGGCGAAGCTTGATATCCGTCTTTCCGGTTGGCGCGCTGAACCCGAGATTCACATGCACGTGGTGACCGGGAATATCCAGCAACTTGATCAGTGATGAAAAGTAAGTATCGCTGACAGCACCGGTTTCACTTCCTGCCGCGCCATGCTGATGAGCGCCTGAAAGATCGACTGGCGCGCCTGCCAATTGGCGCAAGTTCATATTCATATCCATGAAGGTCGGCATCAGCATCACATTGAGCCACTTGGTCGGCGCATACATCAGATCGATCATATGCATGCGCATATCCATAAATGTCGGCGTAAACTGGCATCCTTGATCGCTGCAACCTTGATTGACGATAGTCTGATCGCTCACTTTGTGAGCGCCCTGCATCATATTCCCGCCGGTCCAGTGATACATGAACCGGTACCCTGCCATGAAATCCCCGGGCTTATCGAGCATATGGCCAAACATGATAGTCGCCGGCGGCATCTTGTGGTGCCGATGCGAGGAAGTATGCGGATGCGATTCGGAAGAACTGCTTGTGCTGCCGATAGGCAAAGCAGTATCCGGTTCGATGTCGAATTTTATCGCGGCATTGGCCACATAGTAATCAAAATCGGCATAACTGCTATTCCCGCTGCCGCTAATCTGCAGCGCGCTGGCGCGGGTGTAGTATTCAAAACTGGCTTCTAGCGCGACGCCTTTACCCAGTATTTTACTCAATACCACTCCTCCGCTTAACGAGCCGAAGCCCGCTAGCCGGTGATCGCTGGAAAAATTGGCGGGCAATTTACCGGCATCGAATGATGTAAATTTCTGCTGTGGATTGACGGAAAGTCCATCGACCGGATTACCGTTTTGATCGACCAGATTAAATGGATCACTTCCGAAATACTGAATCGTGGGGTTATTGCCATCAACCCAGATTTGCCGCCCGAGGCTATCGACTTCCGGTTTTGTGTACTTTTGTTGCGTGACTAAATAAGGGCGAAAGAAGTTGGCGGCATCCTGGGAATAGTAGCGAATCCGCGGTGTCAGCGTCCACCCGCCGCCCAGCGGTTGCACCCAGCTCGCATCGAAGGTGTGCGAATTCACGCCCCAATCGTCGACCGACAACCGATAGCCCAAATGCATCGCCGCGTTGAACGAATTGATATATTGCACATACTTGGTGCTGAACGCCACTTGGTTGCGTTGATTCGGACGCTGCTCGATCAACGCGCGCACGTCGCCTGGAATTACACTCTTGTTCAAATCAGCCGGATCAATAAAGATAACCGTCGTCGTCTTGTAAGGATTTTCCAGAAACCCGTTGCTATGCGTGTAACCGATATTGGCGTCGATTAATGCATTCTTACTCAGAACCTGCGTCAGACCGACATTCGCCACCCAATCCTGGCGGTTTCCTTTCAAAATCTCGGAGCCGTTGCGATTGACAATTTGCTGCGCGTACGCCGTTTTGGTAATGTACGGCGATGCATCGTGATCGAGAATCGCACCGATTTGACTGTTCGTATAGCCACCGCCGAATTTAACGCTAGTCAATTTCTGGTTAAAATCCAGCCGACCGCCCATACTGCCAAAGCTCGACTGATAGTCTCTCTCGCTGGAAAAGCCGCCGCCTACATTCACAGCCGCTTCATTCCATTCATAGCTCAAACCGAAATTGGCTTGGCGGCGCGTTTCCGGAGAAGCTGACGACATCACCAGTACCGACCGAGTATCAATCGCGCCTGTGGATTGCTTCGTGATGGGGTCTCTCCCGATCGGGTTTAAATCATGATCGAGTGATATTTGACTGTTGATAATGGGAGAAGCACCAACCACCACGCCATTGATCGTATAGGGTCGATTGCCGCCGCTGGTGGCCAAGGGCGTAATGGTGATGGGCGTTGCGCCCGACCAGGTATCTTGTGTATAGCCAAAAGTAAATTTGACCCGATCGGTTAACGAAAAGATACCGCTGCCATGTAAGACATCGACCGAGATCGGATTGTAGCTTTGGGGGACACCATAGAGATTACGTTCGCCTTCCTGGTAGCGGCCATATTGAAAATTGATCCGGTCGGTTCCTGCCGCGTGTCCGGATGGCGTTATCAACAGGCCGGGCAAAACCAATGCCGCCGATGTCAACGCCTGCAGGGTATTGCTTCTTGGCTTTGCGGACTGTGTTTCCGAATTGTTGAATGGATGATTGCTACTGTTGCGCTGCAAATTGTAATGACCTCAAAAACATCCCTTGGCAAGAATCCGCTTAATAACAGCCACAGCCGCCGCCACCGGCAGAAGATTTGTGGCTGGGTGCCGCTTCACGGCTACTGTAATTGTGGGATTGCATTTCAGTCTGTAAAGGATAGGGATCAATGTCCATCTGCGGTTTTGCAAGATTTCCCCGCTCCCATGGTGCCACATGCACGCAGCCCGAAAGCGCGATTATAATCATCAATAGGGTCGCGATATCGGCTGCTTTTCTCATGCTGGTTTAGGGATTTTCCATCACGAGCTGCGTAAGTAGCGCGCGCAACTCTTTCGTTTCACCAGGGCGGAAACCTTGATGAACGTGACGGATATTTCCCTTTTTATCAATGATGTACGAAGTCGGCATCGCCATTACTTCAAGCACTTTTGCACATGCTTTGCTCGGATCCGCAACAATGGAGAAATGTGCCGGGTGTTTGGCAAGAAAATCCTCGGCATCTTTAACTTTCTCGTCGAGATTGACACCGATGACATGCACGCCCTGTTCTTTCATATCATGCTCAAGCTGATTCAGAAAGGGAAAAGATTTGACGCAAGGCGGGCACCATGACGCCCAGAAATCCATGTACACGACTTTTCCGCGTAATTCCTGCAGGGCTGCGGCAGGTTTGCCATCCAATGTCTTTAAATCACAAGCGGAAGATACCTGAGAAAGATGGTCGGCGAAAACGCTATGACTGCACAATAGAAGTGAGGCGATAACAAAAATTGATAGTTTTATTTTTTTCATGGCTTAATTCACTTCTCTAATTCATGATATTTTGTTTCAAAGGCTAACTACCGGAAATTTTCATTCAAATTGCTTAACTAAAATGTCCGTTCCGGTGTGTACATTGCCAGCCGTCATGCAATGATAGGTTACGATGAATGAACGCGCGCCTGCGTTGGTCTTGTTGACCAACAATTGATACACACCATTTCCACCATGTACCCGGACTTCCGGACTGAAGTTTCCATCCCCTGATACTGGATCGGTTGCATTGATGGCGTAATCCCCTTTGATAATTTGCACATTGACCAATAGATTATCTTGCGGCAGTGAAGTGTCTTTGATACTGGCAACCAGATAATCCGTAGGTCCATCTCCGTCATCAAAACAAGTCACCAGCGCATAACCGGTAAAAGCTGGTACCGTGCCGTGGGGATCCATGGTCGCTCCGGCATCATGCGCACTGCTAACACCAGCATAACTCAGCATGGTTATAGAGAAAATAACCATTACTGCTTTTTGAAAGAATCTATGTCTCATGATCGTCGCACTCCTTACACTATAATCCATACATTGGGCGGGCAATTTTACTCATCAAATATGGTTTTCCACAAATAACTTACGGGCACACTGTCAATGTGCCCGCTTATCACACGACAAATTACTCAGCCGGCCAGATTTGATTTCCACCGAAGTTTATCCGTAAATCCCGATTTAATTGATTAGCCGATGGTTTAACCACGACATCAACGCCTGTTCCACAGGATGCCGGTAAAGGCGCGACACTGCGCATGACTTGCAACGTAGCTGGTGAATTATAACCATCAAGTCCTACGCCATCGTAAATCGAACCGACAGCAGGCGTCCACAATAGTACCGTCTCATCGCTAAATCCTGCTGGATTAGTAACTTGACAAACATCAGCAATTCCTAGAACAAATGTCACGCTCTTTGCGCAAGAAGTTGGTTCAATAACGACTCCAGCAGTTGCAAATGGAACAACTGCCCTAAAACCGCCCGTCAAACCTTTACCACCACCGGTCCAGAAACCAAGCTTATTACCTAGAGAATCCTTTATATAATTTTCATAATCAAAAATGCTTCGGTCTTGAATTTTGGTAACAGGATTACCCCAGTTAGTCACAAAATCCGTTAATGGACCGCTATGCGGCTGACCATCGACCGTTATGATTGAATCCTTGCCATCTGGAAATACCATAACTGATCCAATTGTATTGACATCCATAGCATTCGTCGCAGGATTTCTACAACCATGCGCAATCACCACGGCATTATAATCACTGCCAAACTCCGCTGCATTTTCCTGAATTATCGGTGTTTTCAAGCGAGTATGTGCAACGGCGGATTGCCATGCTCCGGTCAATCCGATCGCTGCGATCAGCATCAAGGCGCGATATTTAAATTTCCCTAATTTATTAAACATCTCGAATCTTCTCCTTTTAATTTAATTTCTCATTTTATTTTTTCAAAAACCTCGCTCTATGAAAACAGGAGAGAAGAGTGAGGTTTTCATAAAAACAAAATTGCTCGCTACTTTGGCCAAACCTGGCTACCGTTCACTTTGATCGGCATATCGCGGTTTATTTGCGCCGCGGAAGGCTTCACTTCAACCGCCATACCGGCGCCGCACGATGTCGGCAAGGCACTGGCACGGGTAACGATCAGCGATGCTGGACCATCATCGGTCGTGCTTTTGCGGTCGTAAGCTGTCCCCAATGCATTATGCGTCCAGAGATTGACGGTATTATCATTGAACCCAGCGGTATCGGTAATTTCGCAAATATCCGCGATGGAAATATAAAACTTGACACTCTTAGCGCAGGAACTCGGCTCAATAACAACCGCGCCCGATCTAAACGGAATGTAGCCATTCAGATTATGCGGTAAGGAACTACCGCCGCCCGCCCAAAAACCGACGACATTACTTTTTGAATCGGTTTTTTCATCTTGGAAAGTGAAAATAGCGCGGCTGTAGTTTTGCTGCATCAAATTTCCCCAATTTTGCACAAAATCGGTCAATGCACCTGCGTGTGGGCTGCCATCAACTGTAATCGTAGAATCAACACCATCTGGAAACACCACGCTGGTGCCGATGACGTTATTTTCTCCGCACCCGTGCCCAATGACGACGTTGTTGGTAATCCGGGTATTTTCATTAACCGTTGCAGTTTCTAGCCGGGTATGAGCTGATGCGGTTTGCGCCGTGCTTGCCAGAACAGCAATGGTCAGAGCGCTAGTGATAGATAGGTTGAGTTGCTTCATCGTTAACATGTCAAATTCCATTCAAATTAGTTATTCTTTTATCCTGCAAACATCCATTTTTTTATTTTGAAACAATCAATCCGCTGAAGTGATCACTCAGAATAAAACTGAAAAAACTTTTTTTCATCCATAATCGGGAAATTTGATTTCCTGTTAAATCGTAGAAAAATAATTGTTTTCTGGACACAATCTTATTTTTCATTGAATGAAATGACAATGCGACAAATTGTCGCACCTTGCTAAAGTACGATTAACAGTAACTCTAGCCTGCTGCGGCAATTTGCCGCATTCCAAAACCCCAGAGCCCATCACTAGAATCCCGACGCCGCAAAAATGAACGCGGTACTTTTCCTTCTTTTTATTCACGCACATCTTCGCCTAACAGGTAACACTATGAATTTCCTTACTTCGACTCCAATGTTGAATCGTGTTTGGCTGTACTGTATCGTTTTTTTGACTGGTGCCGCGGTAATGGTCATCGAGCTGCTCGGAACCCGGTTGATCGCGCCATTCTATGGCGCTAGTTTGTATGTTTGGACTTCGGTGATTTCTGTCACACTGATTGCGTTGGCGCTCGGTTACTTTGTCGGTGGCCGCTGGGCGGACCGTGCTAGAAAAACCGGGTTAGCATTGATCATCGCCCTTTCGGGATTGCTCACTTTGTTGATCCCTTGGTTAACGGCACCGGTGTTGCTTGCCACCGACGCGATGGGTTTACGCATGGGTGTTTTTATCAGCACTCTGGTGTTATTTTCACCCAGCCTGATCATGCTTGGCATGGTTGGACCATTTGCCGTCAAACTGGCTACTTCTAATCTAGATAGCATCGGCGCAGGCACAGGCTCCATCTATGCCGTCAGCACCGTCGGCAGCGTGATTGGCACTTTATTTCTCGGCTTTTATCTATTCCCGCAAGTCGGTTCACGGGAAATCTTCATGGGTTTGGGCATTGCTTTATTGATTTTGGCAGTGGGCGTAGCTTTTTTTGAGCGCGGGCGCATCAGCTTAATGGCTGCATTACCTCCCGTCACTGTATTGGCTGCAATCGGAATTGCGTTATTACCGCGCATCGCAGGTTCCGCGCATCACATCTCCGGTGAAGATTCGAACCGAATTCAATTTGAACACGAAAGTCTGTATGGTTGGGTTCGCGTTATCGACAAACCGGCAGAGAATTTCCGTTTGCTGACCGTGGATGCTTCGACCATCGGTGCGGCCACGATCAGTCACGGTGAAAATGTGCTGACTTACCAGAAAATCGTCGATATCTTGCCCACACTAACACCGCAGATTAGCCGCGCATTGCTGATCGGCCAAGGCGCTGGACATATGGCGATGACTCTGAAGAAATACGGCATCGTCACTGACACATTGGAAATCGATCCCGCGGTAGCAGAAGCAGCCAGTCGCTATTTCGGCTTTACGCCATCCGGAAAAACCATCATCGGCGATGCGCGTTATGAAATTCGCAAATTAACCGGCAAATACGACTTAATAATCCTCGATGTCTTCACCGGCGGTTCGGAGCCTGTTCACTTATTGACCGTTGAGACCATGTCGCAATTGCGATCACTGCTTTCCGGGCACGGGGTGCTGGCGCTGAATTTTGTGGCATTCCTCGAAGATGGCAAAAATAAGGCGCTTGCTTCGGTCGCCAAAACCTTGGCGCAGGTTTTTCCGCATCAGCAAGTATTCATTTCCGAACCGGATACCGATTTCAACGATTTTATTTTCCTCGCCGCACATCAAGCGATTGAATATGACAATGACATCATCCCCGCTGAACAACGCAACTGGCTGAAAGCGCGGCGCATTACAATCGATCAATCTCCGGGAACGGTCTTAACGGATAACCTGAATCCGCTGGAAATGCTGCAGATACGAAAATCCGAGCAGTACCGGCGCCTGATCGTGGAATTGCTGGGAATCGACCATTTCATCCGCTGACTTCAACGTTCACCCGCATGTTGCAGCATCTCCGCCGCATGCTGCCGCGTGGTTTCGGTAATGTTGACACCACCCAGCATGCGGGCGATTTCTTCCACACGCTGCTGCGGATCGAGTACGGCGATGGTACTGACAACCGCTTGATGTTCCGCCTGTCCAGCCGATTTCATCACCTGCCATTGCTGATCCCCGGTGGCGGCTACTTGCGGCAGATGCGTGATACACAAAACTTGCCGTTCTCCACCCAGTTGCTTCAATAGATGGCCGACGATCCCGGCTACTTTTCCGCCGATACCGACATCGACTTCATCGAAAATGAGTGTCGGCACAACGCCGACCTTGCTGGTGATCACTTGTATCGCCAGACTGATGCGTGACAATTCACCGCCGGAGGCCACTTTAGCCAGTGGGCGCAGCGGCAATCCCTGATGCGCCGCAACCTGAAACTCGATTTGTTCCAAACCTTGCGCATTGCCCTGTTCCACCGGAATCAATGCCACCGAAAATTTGCCGCCTGCCATGGCCATAGTCTGCATCGCCGCGCTGACTTTCCTGGATAATTCTTGCGCCGCTTGTTGCCGGATACCGCTGAGTACTTGCGCGTGCTGACGGTACTCGCTCTGCGCGGCGGCTTCGAGATCCAGCAAATGACCGATGTCCGCATTCGACCCTAACGTTGCCAGTTGTTGTGTGATCGACTCCAACAGCACCGGTAATTCTTCTACATTCACGCGAAACTTTCGCGCCGCCGCATGGACGGATGACAGCCGTTGTTCAACGTCGTGTAATGCTTGCGGATCGAGATCCAAACGCTGGCGGTAATGTTTCAGTTCGTACACGCTTTCCTGCAACTGGATTTGCGCTGCATCGAGCAAATCGGTGATGGTTTTTAGCGCGCCGTCGTATTCCAGCAGATTCTGCAGTTGATGGCTGACATTATTGATCTGCGCCAGCACCGCCTGCTCGCTTTCGGATAACACCTCGACGCTCCTATCCGCTGCTGCCAGCAACGCCGCCACATGCGACAACCGGCCATGATCGATTTGCAATGTTTGCCATTCGGGCAGCGTGAAATTCAATGCGGTCAATTCCTGTAACTGCCATTCCAGTTGCGCGCGTTTATCGTGCGATTCCGCCGCGCGTTGCTCCAAGGCGACTCTTTGCTGACGGCAGTCTTGCCAGTGTTGATAGGCTTCCCTGACGGTATGAGCCAAGCCGGCACAACCGGCGAAAGCATCGAGTAGTTCGCGTTGCGCGTCTTTTTGCAGCAGCGCTTGATGCGCGTGCTGGCTATGAATGGCGACCAGATATTCGCCCGCGGTGCGCAGTTGCTGCAAGGTTACGGCATGTCCGTTGAGGTAATTGCGCGAACGGCCGCCAGATTCGATCACGCGGCGCATCAGGCAACTATCCGGATCGCCTTGTAAATCATGTTCATCCAGCCATTGCTGCAATGCTGGCAAGCTACCGATATCGAAGGTCACATTGATTTCCGCACGTTCGCAGCCATGCCGGATCTGGTTAGCATCGCCACGTTCCCCTAAAGCCAGCGTTAGCGCATCGATCAAGATGGATTTACCCGCTCCGGTTTCTCCGGTCAATACCGTGAAGCCGGGCATGAAATCCAGTTCGACCCGATCCACGATGACAAAATCTTTGATGCTCAGGTGTTTCAGCATAATGGCTTAAAGACAGGCATCAGGGAAATTCGCTCCACCCCAGCTTTTCCCTCAGCATGCGGTAATAACTGTGATTGACCGAATGCAGCAAGCGCACCGTCTTGGGAAAACGCCGCACGATGATGTTATCCGTCTGTTCCAGATCGAAACAAGAATGACTGTCGCAATTAATCCGCACATTGGCGCTGCTATGCATGCGGATTTCCACGCTGGCGTCCGGACCGATCACGACCGGACGGTTACTGAGCGTATGCGGACAAACCGGCACCAACGCAATCAGATCCAGACTGGGATGCAGGATCGGCCCGCCAGACGATAATGCATAGGCAGTCGAGCCGGTCGGTGTGTTCACGATCAATCCGTCGGAACGCAGGGTATTCACGTATTCGTTGTTGACCTTCACTTCAAACTCGATCATACCGCTGCTCATGCCGCGATACAGCACGACATCGTTGAATGCCAGACTGCTGAAGACACTCGCACCATCCCGTACAATTTCCGCATACAGCAGCATGCGGCGTTCGGTAGTGTATTTTCCCGTCAGCATTTCATCCAGCGTTTCGAACATGGAATCCACCGACAAATCGGTCAAAAAACCGAGCCGCCCTTGATTAATACCAATTAATGGAACATCGTGCGACACCAGCATGCGCGCAATGTTGAGCATCGTGCCATCACCCCCCATGACCACGGCCAAGTCGGCCTGCGTGCCGATTTCCTCGAGTGACGCTGCGGGATACAGATCGTTGCCAATATGCGTTGCCGTGAGGTGATCAAGTAAAACTTTATAGTTCCTGGCTGTCAGATACTCGGCAAGATTTAATAGCGGTATCGCAATTTCGGGGTTCTTATGTTTACCGATCAGTGCTATGGTTTTAAATGAAGAATTCATCACTAGATACTGTCGTTGGCTATTAAGGAATTGGTTGCAAGATCTGAATAAATTTTGAAGACCGGATTACCGTTAAAAAAGTTAATGAATGCATGATACCGATAGACTTGTAAAATTGCGTCTTGCACATACTATTTAATTTAACCAGAAAGTTTTTCCTTGCAAGAAACTCCAATCCATCGCAGCAAGCTAGCGTCGAGGAAGTTTAGCATAGATAAGACAGAGCAAAATCACCGCTAATAACCAATCAATGAAACCTGTTGACTCGTGTAAAATGACGCCATGTTAAACGAACGCGCTCAAATCTTATTAAAAACACTGGTGGAACGGTATATTCACGAAGGTCAGCCCGTCGGCTCCCGTACGCTATCCAAGTTTTCCGGATTGGATCTCAGCCCTGCGACCATTCGCAATGTCATGGCCGATCTGGAAGAATTGGGGCTGGTTGCCAGTCCGCACACCTCCGCCGGCAGAGTGCCCACCCCGAAAGGTTACCGCCTTTTTGTCGACACCCTGCTCGTCGTCAAAACACTCAACAAAGTGGAGTTGAGTCACCTGGAAAACCAGTTGCATCCGGATAATCCGTCGCGCTTGATCAATGCAGCATCACAATTGCTATCGGATCTGACCCGCTTCGCCGGAGTGGTTGTGACACCGAAGCGCAAAGGTGCGGTATTCCGTCACATCGAATTCATGGCGCTATCGGAAAAACGCATTCTGCTGATCCTCGTGACGCCGGAAGGCGATGTACAAAACCGCATCATTTTCACCAATACATCCTACAGCCAGCCGGATCTGATCGAAGCCGGCAATTTTATCAACCAGCATTATGCTGGTTGCACGCTGGACGAAATTCGCGGACGCGTGGATACTGAGTTAAAGCAATTGCGCAGCGAAATGATCAGTTTGATGAGTGCGGCCATCGAAGCCGGCGGCGACGCTATTAACGAAAGCAGTGAAACCGTAGTACTAGCCGGTGAACGCAATTTACTGCAGATCGATGATTTATCCGACAATCTAATCAGTCTGAAGAAACTGTTTGAATTGTTTGAACGCAAAACCAAATTGTTGCAACTGCTCGAGTTAAGCAGGCAGGCGCACGGTGTGAAAATTTTCATCGGCGGCGAAGCCGATGTGGCGTCGCTGGAAGAATTCAGTGTGGTAACCGCGCCGTATGAAATCGAAGGAGAAATCGTCGGCACTGTCGGCGTCATCGGTCCGCGGCGCATGGCTTATGAACGTGTTATCCCGATCGTCGACATTACCGCAAAACTGCTTTCCAGCGGCTTGTCGCAGCACTAGCTCATCATTTCAGTAATTCAGCTTTATATTCATGACTTCCAGATCCGTATATCAACATGGTTCACCGAATCGCACCGGCGTATTATTGATCAACCTGGGAACGCCGGATGCACCCACCGCCCAAGCGTTGCGCCCTTATCTTAAGGAGTTTCTCAGCAATCCGCGGGTCATCGAAGTGCCCCGGCTGATCTGGTGGCCTATTTTGCATGGCTTCATCCTGCCTTTCAGACCGAAGGCTTCGGCTGAGAAATACGCCAAAATCTGGATTGCCGAAGGCTCTCCGCTTAAAGTGCATACCGAGCGGCAAACGGAACGCTTGCGCGAAATGCTGGCAGCACGGTTAAAAACCCCGCCGCTTGTCGAATACGCGATGAACATCGGCAAACCTTCGGTTACTACGGTGTTGAACCGCATGCAGCAACAAGGTTGCGAACGCATTCTGGTCATTCCGCTATTTCCGCAATATGCTGCCAGCAGTACCGCGGCGGCGATGGATAATGTATTTGCGGTGCTCAACCGGATGCGCAATCAGCCCGCGTTGCGCACCGTTAAACAGTATCACGACCACCCCGGCTATATCGCAGCGTTAGCGCAAAATGTCCGTGACTATTGGGATGCGCATGGACGGCCTGACAAGTTGATCATCAGCTTTCACGGCACCCCGCGCGCCAGTCTGGATAAAGGCGATCCTTATCATTGCGCATGCCAGAAAACGGGACGATTACTGGCCGAAGCCTTAGCTCTGGATACGAATCAATATACCGTGTGCTTTCAGTCGCGTTTCGGCAAGGCCAAATGGTTAACACCCTACACAGCTGCAGTCCTGGAGCAATTAGGTAAGGAACAAACAAAGCGTGTTGATGTGATATGCCCCGGGTTTGTCTCCGATTGTCTGGAAACTTTGGAAGAAATTGCCATCGAAGCGAAAAACACATTTATTCAGGCGGGCGGCAAGGAATTTCACTATATTCCCTGTCTCAATGAACGCAGTGATTGGATTGAAGCTTTAACCGATATTACCTGCACCCATCTGCAAGGATGGCTGGATATTGAAGTCACTGAGGAAACAACCAGATTATCCAGAAAACTGGCATTGGAAATGGGCGCTAACGATTAAGCGCCCTGCCCCTCGGCAGAAGCCGAGGGCGCTGACGAAACATCAGTGACCGGATTGGCGTATATGTTTCATCGCTTCTTCAGTGTGTTTAGCTGATTCCTGACCATGCCCCATATCTGCATGTTTAATTGCTTCTTCTAAGTGTTTGATCGCTTCATCCATATGTTTATGAGATGCAGCATGGTCATCCCGGGCCGCTTTTGCATGCGCCAAACTTTCTTTTGCATGCTCAAGCGAATCTTTAGCATGTCCCATCTCTCCATGCGCTTGCGCCTTACCGGCATGCTCCATCGCTTCCGAAGTATGCCCAGCATCCGATGCCAATACAGGGGTGCTTATAAAAAATGCCAATGTTCCGGTTACAATCATTGCAGATATAGTACGCATGATAATTACTCCTTTATAAATATACATTGCATGAATACCACTAAATAATCTCAGTGACTGGGAAACCGCTTTGCTGAGGAAGAATCAACCTTTTCCAGCGAACCAGAGCACCAACTTTGAGTATATACCATTTCTCCATTTGAGGTATCGCGAAACTGCATGAGCTCATTGACTCAAGGGACTTACGAATAAAATTATTCCTTGTAATTTTCCGCAGCAGCAGGCTTTAAAATTTCGTGCTGGCTCAGCAAACCTCCCTTTGTTATTCAACCAGAATTGCAAAATTTCTCTCGCCAAGCTTAGCCTGATCTAGAGTCTGTTAACACAACCCAAGAGCTTCGACGATAAGAGCGAAATAGATGAATGAGAGGAAGATAATATCCAGTTTGTCGAATCGGGAGAATATTCGACGAAATCCCTTGAGTCTGCGGAATAATCTTTCGATCTCAT
>JAFEEI010000049.1 GCA_018241205.1 Pseudomonadota bacterium | reverse complement strand
AATAAAAAGAATAAAAAGAATAAATTGATATAATGCGGTTTACAAAATTTGTGGTTTAATAATATCGAATCGATAAAATGCGCATGCGATATCTCTATAGTTGCCCATTTTAACAAATTTCATCCCGCATTTTTCTAACACACGAATTGAAGCAAGATGATTCGCAGGTGCAAAACCGGTAATATGATCGACAGGCATATGTTTAGTTGCCCATTTCAACAATGCTTGACTCGCTTCTGTCGCGTAGCCTTTTCCCCAATATGTGGGTAAAAATAAATACCCAAATTCCACTTCTCCAGAACTTAGTTTTGCAAAACCACAACGCCCAATGAATTGATTATTTTGTTTCTCAATTGCGGCAAACAAGCCAAACCCATTTGTATGCCAAGCTCTTATATACCGAGCCAATTCTGTTCGAACTTCTTCGCTATTTAAAACTCCTTCTGGAAAATAACTGCGAACATCTGGATCACTATCTAAAACACATAATGCTTCAAAATCCTCTGCTTGTAAGGGTCTTAAAATTAAACGTTGCGTTTCGAGTATGCTGTTACTCTGCTTGCTGTTGCTATCGCTGTTATTGTTTATGTTCATCGTAAACAACCATAGGTTCTAAAGTTTCTTCTAAACGCGCAACACCCAATACTTTGTATAGCTGGCCTTTATAATGTCGATAAATACCTGCTTTTAAGAACGGTTTTGTCATCTGACCTCCCTCAGAATATCAACTGGCATTATAAAGAAAATTCGTACATTAAGAAAGATTATGATATAAATGAAAAGAAAGTTTGTAAGTTCAACTTAAATACACTTTTTTTATAGAGAGCTTAGGCCTAGTCTGGAATGTAATAAGGGGAAATTGGAATGAAAAAGAATCTAATTAGAGGCGTTGTTTCTGCGTCAGTTTCATTACTCGCGTTTAGCGCTGCCGCGAGCGATTTCAGCGATAAGTGTAATCTAATTCCTTATATAGGCGCTGATGCGCAATGGCGACATATGGAATTTAAAGAAGATTATGGTAAAAACGTCACCAAAAAAAATTACCCACAGGCCAATATTTATGCAGGCCTTAAGCTGCATGAGAATGTTGGGTTTGAAGTAGGATATGAGCAGTCCAGCACCTTAAAAAGAAAGACGACATTACCTGGAGTCGCAACGGTTTTCGGAATAAGCTTGCCTGCTATTTTAGGTAATAATCAATACAATCTCAAAACAAAAATTAACGCATTTCATGCAAATCTCGTTGGGTTTTTTCCTCTCAGCGAAGAATATTGTGTACAGTTGATCGGATCTCTCGGTGTTGCACGCTCAAAAATAAAGATGAGCCTTAACATTCCAGTCTTCGATAGTCGTGCCCCTCTAAGTACAATCCACCGAGATTTTTCTAAAAGAAAGTGGATACCAAAAATTGGTGTAGGCTTACAACATATGCTTACTTGCCAATTCGGCATACGCGGAATGGTGAACTGGGAAGAGACGAGTCGCTTCAAAAATATTAGTGTTGTTAATGTTACATCAAAGTACATAGCGCATACTAAGAATAGCTATAGCTTGGGACTAGGTGCCTTTTATAACTTTAAATAAAAACTTCTCGTAAGTAATTGCAAAAATAAGGGGATTAAATCCCCTTATTTTTTGTGTTTCATACCTTATTAGTTATATACCACTAAATTTGAATACTGCCTCCGAAAGAGGTATCCTTTCTTCTGGGGTCAGATTACTCATAGCAGCCTGTTGTTGAGACAAGGAGGCGCTAGTAAACTGCGATGCCAGAGCGGCAACAGCCTGAGTTTTTTCCGCTGCTGGTAGCTGTGGAAGCACCTCGGGCTTCGCCTGAACCAACTTTGCTACAGTACTCTGAAAAAGAGCTCCGAGGTTTGGCTGGTTTGATGCTTTATGCAAAAGATCAGAAACAGCTCCCGCATATTCAGAAAGTGTTTGGGTGTTCTGAAAAACTGTTGTTGCTAACTCATTAGCAACTGCTGCTGTAGCACTGGGAGTCTGAGAAGCATAGACACAGCGAGCAGAAAATGCTTTTTCTTGATCTTGAGTTTCTTTCTTCACTTTTAACGCAGCCTGTTGGGCAGCAGCAAGCTCTTCGGCCCGTTTTTTATCACGAAGTTCCTGTACCAGGTCTCGTGCAGCTTTTTCTGCACTTAAGAGCGCTTTTGCGCCCGCCGATAGGTTATTCTGTTGGTTTTCTACGGTTGTAAATTGAGTTAGCGCTTCACACATCTGTTTCATTGAGACATATTCTGAATTGTCCATTGATCTGATGACTCTCTGCAGAACTTCTAAAATTCTTGCGAATGTAGGATCGGGTTCCTCGCCTCTTGTCTGAATTGTTAGACTCTGTCGTACTAAATCAAGCGTCTTTGCAGATATTTCTTCTCGATTGCTTTCTATTATTTGTGCAGAGACCTCAACTATTTTCACAATCGCCATTGCCTGTACGAATAACGATCGGAGTTTCTCTGCAAGCCCTTCTTTCTTCTCAAATACTTTTGTTTTTATCAAATCATTGACCGTGTTTTCTACAGCATTGCATGTATTTTCGAATGCAATCACCGCCATTCGGACAGTATTCAATACAGATAACACAATAGCATTTGGGCCACTGCCTTTGACTACGAGCATACCGCCACTTTTTTTCTTCTTCGAATTTGCAACAAGCTCAAACCCTCCTGCTTGTGCCTCCAGTGCTGCTAAGAATTGTTTGATTGTGTTTTTAAACCCCGCTTGGAAACGCAATGCTTGTTCGGAATTTTCTTCCATTTGTGCATTCGTAACGAATTCGACAAGAGAGATTAGAGTTTTGTAATCAAAGCCTAATACAGCCACAGTTCCTGTACTCTCTACTGACTGTAATACGATGTCTTCTGCCATTTTTTGAAGGATTTTTGCAAATTCTTGTACATCTAATTCCATTTGCTCAAACATTACTGACAGCGATGATTCTGGTTGGTTCAAAGCTTTTAATTTTACCGAGCACGTCTTCGCAAGCTCAGTTGCTTCTACCGACACACATTGCATATTTTCAAATGCGTCTATAACCGCGGTTACAGCCTTTTTTGCTTCGCTTAGTGCGAGGTCTATTGCTCTTCGCGATTCTTCTTCGTCGGCTATTTCTATATCTTCCGCCTCCATTCTATTCTCAAATCCAAACGCAATCTCTGCTATCCCACTCAGCATTTTCTCGAGTGCTGTTGCCTGTGCTTGTTTCTCTGTAAGTGTTTTTGCCTCTGCGAGCTCTTTGGCAGTCGTTTGTATAGCTTTAGCCTGTGTAATGCTTTCTGCAAAGGCTTGTATTGCAGCATCACCTTCATTTTCTTCATTATTCATCACGTCTTGATCTTGATCTTGTTCACCATCATTATTCAAGCCGAGTGCAGTAAATCCAACCATAATAAAATCCCCCTCTTAAAAATTAGCTAATTAATAATTTATGTTCCTGTAGAATTCAAGGCTTCTCCTAACGCTTGTTCAACATCACTCGCCGTAATCGGTGGTTTCGGTTGAACATCGGGTTGTCTTGCTAAAAGCTTCTCGCGACGACGTTCTTCATGATACGCCAAACCAGTACCTGCTGGGATTAATCGACCAACGGTAACGTTCTCTTTTAATCCACGCAAATGATCGCGCTTACCACTAACAGCCGCTTCGGTTAATACGCGTGTTGTCTCTTGGAAAGAGGCCGCGGAAATAAACGATTCGGTTGCCAATGACGCCTTAGTAATACCCAACAAGATAGGACCATAAAGCGCTGGCATTTGTTCTGGTGCGAGTTTTTCGTTTGCGATTTTTAAGTCGCCAATATCCACTTGCTCACCGACGAGGAATCGTGTATCGCCTGCCGAAGTAATAATCACTTTACGTAACATTTGGCGAACGATCACTTCGATGTGTTTGTCGTTAATCTTAACACCTTGTAAACGATAAACGTCTTGTACTTCATTGACTATATAATTAGCTAAGGCATCGACACCCAACAATCGTAAGATCTCATGTGGATCGGGCGAACCATCCGCTATTTTTTCACCACGTTGTACATGCTCACCTTCAAACACACTGACATGACGCCATTTTGGAATCAATTCTTCATGTACTTCTGTTTGTGCATCGGGAGAGGTAATCATCAAACGACGCTTACCCTTGGTTTCTTTACCAAAGCTGACCACGCCCGAAATTTCAGCTAAAATTTCAGCTTCTTTTGGACGACGCGCTTCAAAAAGATCTGCTACTCTCGGCAAACCACCTGTAATATCACGCGTCTTTGAAGTTTCTTGTGGAATTCGCGCAATAACATCCCCAATACCCACCAATGATCCATCTTCCGCGCTAATAATTGAATCTGCGGACAAGAAATAATGCGCAAATAAATTGGTACCTGCTAACATTAAATCCTGTTCTTCATCATCTACTAACTTTACCATCGGACGTAATTCGCGCCCACCACTGGTACGTTGTTTCGGATCCATCACAACCACACTGGTTAATCCAGTGACATCATCTGTTTGACGGCGCATGGTTACGCCATCGATTAAATCGACATACCGTATTCGACCCGCAACCTCTGTAATAACCGGATGGTTATGCGGATCCCAGGTAGCAACGGTTTGTGAAGATTCTACTACTTCACCATCGACCACTGTAACGACAGCACCATAAGGTAATTTATAGCGTTCCCACTCACGACCTTGTGCATCCGCAACTGTTAGCTCTCCTGAACGAGAAACCACAACAGAATATCCCTTGGCATGTTTCAACAATTTAACGTTATTTAAGCGCACCTTGCCGCTGGATTTCACTTGAATGCTATTCTCAGCGGTTGCTCTCGAAGCAGCACCCCCAATGTGGAAGGTACGCATGGTTAACTGTGTACCCGGCTCACCAATCGATTGCGCCGCAATAACGCCTACTGCTTCCCCAATATTGACGAGACCACCACAAGATAAATCACGCCCATAACATTTTTGGCAAATACCAAAGCGTGTCTGACAGGTAATAGCCGAACGTACTTTTACTTGATCTACCCCAATTTGCTCTAATACATCCACCATGGCTTCATCTAATAGAGTGCCATTTTCAATAATAATTTGATTGGTTTTGGGATCAATCACATCCTGTAATACAACACGCCCCAATACTCTTTCGCGAAGCGCTTCTACAACATCGCCACCTTCAATCAACGGCGTCATGGTTAAACCATTTGTCGTACCACAATCCAATTCCATTACGACGACATCATTCGCAACATCTACGAGTCGGCGGGTGAGATACCCAGAATTTGCTGTTTTTAATGCCGTATCTGACAACCCTTTACGCGCACCATGGGTTGAAATAAAGTATTCCAATACATTTAGTCCTTCGCGGAAATTAGCTCGAATAGGCGTCTCGATAATCGAACCATCTGGTTTTGCCATCAAACCGCGCATACCTGCTAGCTGTCGCATTTGTGCGGCCGATCCTCTCGCACCGGAATCCGCCATCATAAAGATCGGGTTATAAGACTCTTGTTTAACTGTTTCATTTTTTGCATTCAGAACCATTTCTGAGGCTAATTCTGACATCATAGCCTTGGCAACTTGATCATTGGTACGAGACCAAATATCAATAACTTTGTTATAACGTTCGCCATGCGTTACTAAACCAGAGGCATATTGATCGCCAATTTCTTTCACTTCTTCTTCTGCTTGCGCAATAATGCTGCTCTTACTAGAAGGAATGACTAAATCATCTACACCAATAGAAATACCTGAGCGTGTGGCATAAGAGAAACCAGTGTACATTAACCGATCGGCAAAAATAACGGTTTCTTTTAAACCGACTTGTCTATAACAATAATTTATCAGTTGTGAAATCACTTTCTTCGTCATTGTTTTGTTAATCAACGCATAAGGCATCCCTGCAGGCAAAATTTCCGACAACAATGCACGTCCCACCGTTGTCTGCACTAGACTATACCCTTTGGCACGAACTGCCTCTGTACTATCTGATTCAGCATTAACACGCACTTGAATAATTGCATGCAAATGTACCGAACCATTTTCATAGGCTCTATGCACCTCTGCCGTATTCGCAAAGATTTTTCCTTCACCCAATACATTAATGCGTTCGCGAGTCATATAGTAAAGACCCAACACAATATCTTGGGAAGGCACAATAATAGGTTCGCCATTGGCGGGTGATAAAATATTATTGGTAGACATCATTAAAGCACGAGCTTCTAATTGCGCTTCAATCGTTAGCGGAATATGAACAGCCATTTGGTCACCGTCGAAGTCGGCATTATAAGCAGCGCAAACCAAAGGATGTAGCTGAATAGCCTTGCCTTCTACCAACATCGGTTCAAAGGCTTGAATACCTAAGCGATGTAAAGTTGGCGCACGATTTAAAAGCACGGGATGTTCACGAATCACTTCTTCTAGAATATCCCAGACTTCTGGGCCTTCTCGATCGACTAATTTTTTAGCCGCTTTTATTGTGGTTGCAAGACCCCGAAATTCCAATTTGCTAAAAATAAAAGGTTTAAATAATTCTAAGGCCATTTTCTTTGGCAAACCGCATTGATGCAGTCTTAATGTGGGTCCAACGACAATCACAGAACGACCTGAATAATCTACGCGTTTACCCAACAGATTTTGTCGGAATCGGCCTTGCTTACCTTTAATCATATCCGCGAGCGATTTTAAGGGTCGTTTATTCGATCCCGTAATAGCGCGTCCACGACGACCGTTATCGAACAACGCGTCAACTGCTTCTTGCAACATACGTTTTTCATTACGAACAATAATATCCGGTGCACTTAAATCCAACAGTCGCTTCAAGCGATTATTACGATTAATCACACGACGATAAAGATCATTTAAATCCGAGGTTGCAAAACGACCACCATCCAGGGGTACCAAAGGTCGCAAATCTGGTGGCAATACTGGCAATACCGTCATAATCATCCATTCGGGTTTATTGCCAGAATCCAAGAAAGATTCCATCAACTTTAAACGTTTTGCCAATTTTTTAGCACGTGTTTCAGAAGTTGTTGTGGGTAACTCTTCTCGAATGCGTTCTGTTTCTGCTTTTAGGTTAATACGTTTTAATAGTTCTTGAACTGCTTCTGCACCCATTCGTGCATCGAACTCATCGCCATACTGTTGTTCTGCTTCCAAAAACGCTTCTTCTGTTAACAATTGGCACTGTTCTAAAGGTGTCAAACCCGGGTCAATCACAACATACGCTTCGAAATATAAAACACGTTCAATATCGCGCAAAGTCATATCTAACAAAAGCCCAATGCGAGAAGGCAATGATTTCAAAAACCAAATATGTGCAACCGGACTTGCAAGTACAATATGGCCCATTCGTTCGCGTCGTACTTTAGCTAATGCAACTTCAACACCACATTTCTCGCAGATAACACCACGGTGTTTTAAGCGTTTATATTTTCCACACAAACACTCATAATCTTTAACAGGCCCGAATATTTTACAGCAAAATAACCCGTCTCTTTCGGGTTTAAAGGTACGATAATTAATCGTTTCTGGTTTTTTAACCTCGCCATAAGAACGTGACTCAATGAGATCCGGCGGTGCCAGACTCAACCCGACACTGCTAAACTCTTCACCCGCACCCTGCTGCCTTAGCAAACCTAGTATGTCTACCACGTTATGACCTCCAAATTAATCGCATTCTAATTCGATGTTGATACCCAAGGAACGAATTTCCTTCACCAACACGTTGAACGATTCCGGTATACCGGGTTCCATTCGATGGTCACCGTCCACAATGCTCTTATACATTTTTGTACGACCCGCCACATCATCCGATTTTACGGTTAACATTTCTTGCAACGTATAGGCGGCACCATAAGCCTGAAGTGCCCAAACTTCCATTTCCCCAAAGCGCTGTCCACCAAATTGTGCTTTACCGCCTAAGGGTTGCTGAGTCACTAAGCTGTAAGATCCGGTCGATCGTGCATGCATTTTATCGTCAACTAAATGGTTTAATTTCAGCATGTACATGTATCCGACAGTCACAGGTCTATCAAAAGCAACACCCGTTCGACCATCGTACAAGACAGTTTGACCACTTTCTGGTAACCCCGCCAATTTCAATAATTGCTTAATCTCTTCTTCTGCAGCACCGTCAAAGACGGGGGTTGCAATGGGAATTCCACCCTTGAGATTATTAGCGAGTACCATCAACTCTTCATCTGTTAATTGATCAAGATCCAAAATGCGTCTGCCATTCAAATTGTAAATCTTATCTAAAAATTCGCGAATAGCAGCAATTTTTTCCTGTGATTTTAACATCTCTGTGAGTCTTGCACCTAGCCCTTTGGCCGCCCAACCCAAATGTGTTTCTAACACTTGCCCAACGTTCATACGGGACGGCACACCCAATGGATTTAAAACGATATCCACTGGCGTACCATCTGCTAAGTATGGCATGTCTTCAATAGGCATAATTCTAGAAATAACACCTTTATTACCATGCCGACCTGCCATTTTATCGCCAGGTTGTACACGACGTTTTACTGCCAAATACACTTTAACAACCTTCAAAACACCGGGCGCTAAATCGTCGCCTTGTTTTAATTTTTTATGTTTTTCTTCGAGCTGCGCATCATGTACCTCACGTAATTCATTGAATTGCTGCGCTGCAGCTTCCAACTGTTGATTATAATCATCATCCTTTAAACGAATCTCAAACCAACGCTCTTTTGGCAATTCCGCCAGATACGTCTTTGTGATTTTGCTACCCGATTTTAAGCGGTCAGGTCCACCCGCCGCGACCTTGTCCAACAAGAGCTTATAAACGCGCTGATAAATATCTTCTTCACGAATCCGAAACTCGTCACCTAAATCTTTTTTAACGCGCAATAATGCTTCTTTTTCAATCGCCAGTGCACGCGAATCTTTCTCGACACCATCCCGCGTAAAAACATGCACATCAATAACCGTTCCACTCATCCCAGTAGGCACGCGTAAAGAAGTATCTTTAACATCCGAAGCTTTTTCACCAAAAATGGCTCTTAACAGCTTTTCTTCTGGTGTTAATTGCGTTTCACCCTTAGGTGTTACTTTACCTACCAAAATATCGCCCGAGGTCACCTCTGCACCAATAAAGACAACACCCGATTCATCTAAGCGTCCAAGTGCACCTTCTCCTACATTTGGAATATCAGAAGTAATTTCTTCCGAACCCAATTTTGTATCGCGTGCAATACAGGTTAATTCTTCGATGTGAATTGTCGTAAACCTATCTTCTTCAACAACCCGTTCGGATATCAAAATAGAATCCTCAAAGTTGTATCCATTCCACGGCATAAAGGCGATTAAGAGATTTTGCCCAAGCGCCAACTCTCCCATATCGGTAGAGGGGCCATCCGCTAAGACATCTCCTCGCTTGATACGTTCTCCCGTGCTAACCAATGGCTTCTGATTGATACAGGTATTTTGGTTTGATCTTAAGTATTTAGTCAGATTGTAAATATCAACACCGGCTTCGCCGGCTTCCGCTTCAGAATCGTCCACCCGTACAACAATACGGGCTGCATCGACAGAATCAACAATTCCGCTTCGACGGGCAATAACGGTTACACCCGAATCAATGGCAACAACACGCTCCATACCTGTTCCCACTAAGGGTTTTTCAGTGCGAAGTGTGGGTACCGCTTGACGTTGCATATTCGATCCCATCAAAGCACGGTTTGCATCATCGTGTTCCAAAAAGGGTATAAGAGATGCCGCTACCGAAACAATTTGTTTAGGCGAAACATCCATGTATTCCACGCGATCTGGCGTAGAGAAAGTAAATTCATTTTTATTTCGGCAAGGTACTAAATCATCAACCAATTCCGATTTCTGATTGATGGTAGCATTTGCCATTGCAATCACAAATTGTCCTTCTTCAATTGCAGACAAATAGACAATATCATTTGTGACTTTTCCGTTTTTCACTTTGCGATAGGGACTTTCTAAAAAGCCATATTCATTGGTGCGCGCATACACTGCCAATGAATTAATTAAGCCAATATTTGGGCCTTCTGGCGTTTCAATTGGACAAACACGACCATAGTGTGTAATGTGAACGTCACGCACCTCAAATCCTGCACGTTCTCGCGTTAATCCACCAGGTCCAAGCGCCGAAACACGACGTTTATGCGTTATTTCAGATAATGGATTATTTTGATCCATAAATTGCGATAACTGGCTTGAACCAAAAAATTCTTTAATCGCTGCAGATACGGGCTTTGCATTAATCAAATCTTGAGGCATTAACCCTTCAGAATCTGCCAGACTGAGTCGCTCTTTCGCTGCACGTTCTACACGTACCAGTCCAACACGAAATTGATTTTCTGTCATTTCACCCACACTACGAACACGACGATTTCCAAGATGATCAATATCATCGATTTCGCCGCGACCATCGCGAATATCAATTAATGTCTTTAAAACAGCAACAATATCGTCTTTGGATAAAATACCAGGACCTTCAGATTCATTACGTCCAACACGTCGGTTAAACTTCATTCGTCCGACTGCAGATAAATCGTAACGTTCTGGAACAAAAAATAAATTTTGAAATAAAAGTTCCGCTGCATCTTTGGTCGGCGGCTCACCTGGTCGCATCATGCGATAAATTTCAACCAAAGCCTCTAATTGACTCTTAGTCGGATCTACTTTGATCGTGTCTGAAAAATAAGGACCTCGATCTAGATCATTAGTAAACAATGTTTGTAAAGTGTTGACATTCGCATTACGCAATGCCTGTAACACTTCTGCTGTAATTTCAGTATTTGCTTGCAACAAAATTTCGCCGCTGGTTGTATCAATAACATCGTGGGCCAATATTTTACCCAACAAATAGTCGTTAGGCACTTCCAGCTTTTTGATACCCAATTCTTCCATTTGGCGAATCTGTTTAGCAGTAACACGGCGCCCTGCTTCAACCAATATCTCGCCTTTAGGGGTTTTAATATCAAAATTTGCAGTTTCACCTCTTAACCGATGAGCAACCAAAGCTAAAACCCATTTATCTTTTTCAAAAACAAAGGTATTTGTTTCAAAGAAAAGTGCCAACATTTCTTCTGTGGAATAACCTAAGGCACGTAATATAATCGACCCTGGCAATTTTCGACGTCTATCAATACGAACATAAATACAATCTTTAGGGTCAAACTCAACATCAAGCCAAGAGCCTCGATAAGGTATAATACGGGCTGCATATAAAAGCTTACCGGATGAATGCGTTTTCCCTTTATCATGCTCAAAAAATACACCCGGTGAACGATGTAACTGCGATACCACTACACGCTGAGTACCATTAATAATAAAAGTCCCCTCGTCCGTCATCAATGGGAGTTCACCCATGTACACTTCTTGTTCGCGAATATCTTTGACTACTTTTGCGTCGCTCGGTGATTCCTTATCATAGATAACTAGCCGCACTTTAACGCGTATCGGCGCTGCGTAAGTTAAACCTCGCATTTGGCATTCTTTAACGTCAAAAGTTGGCGTTCCTAATTGATAGCTTACATATTCTAAAATCGCATGACCTGCGTAGCTAACAATCGGAAATACCGAACTAAATGCAGCCTGTAATCCTGAATTACTTCGCTCTAACGGCAACACATCAGGCTGCAGAAATGCGCGATACGACTGCTTTTGGATATTTAATAAAGGTGGAACTTTTAACGACTCTCGACGCTTACCATAGTTAGCTCGAAAGCGTTTTCGCTCAGTATAAGAAAGTTCTAGCGCGTCAGTGCCGGACATTTTGATTCCTCTGACAAATAATAAAAATAACCAGAATGATTAGCAGATGTAAGGGCGGACCATTGTGTCCGCCCAACTGCTAACCATCCCACTATGAGACCGTCTTTGAACTTGGTCTTGCCACTTATTTAATTTCAACCGTAGCACCGGCTTCAACAAGCTGCTTCTTAATAGCTTCAGCATCTTGTTTAGAAACGGATTCCTTAATAACCGCAGGTGTCGCTTCGACCAAATCTTTGGCTTCTTTTAAGCCTAAGCCTGTAATCGTTCGCACCGCTTTAATGACTTCTACCTTCTTTTCGCCATGATTTGTCATAACCACGTTAAATTCGGTTTGCTCTTCAGCGGCTGGAGCAGCACCAGCAGCGGCTGGTGCTGCTGCAACTGCAACGGCTGCCGTCACATTAAATTCTTCTTCCATCATTTTAATTAATTCAACAATATCCATCACACTCTTTTGAGAGACGGCTTTTAAAATTTCTGCGTTTGAAAGAGTCATGTTATTTCTCCACAATTAAAAAAATTACTGCTTTTGATCGCGAACCGCTGCCAAAGTTCTAACAAACTTAGACGTCGGCGCTGCCAGCGTTTGCACAAATTTCGCAATAGGTGCTTGCATCACTGCCAATAATTTGGCAATGGCTTCAGAACGTGTTGGTAAGCTTGCAACCAAAGTTAACTGATTAGCGTCTAAAGCTTTTCCACCTAAAGATAAGCTTTTAACAACCAGTTTCTCGTTTGTTTTGACAAAGTCCTGAACAAGACGCGCACCCGCACTTAATTCATCTCCACCAAAAACCAACAACACTGGACCTTTCAATGCGGCATTAATACACTCAAACGGCGATCCTTTTAAGGCTCGCTCTGCCAGCGTGTTTCGTGCTACACGAAGATGCACACCTGTTTTCCGCGCTTTTGCGCGCAAACTCGTCATATCACTCACCGAAATGCCTTTATATTCAGCAACAATCAATGAGGATGAGCGACTTGCAATTTCCGCAACGGAAGCAACAATTACCTTCTTTTGCTCTAGTTTCAAAGTCACTTTTCTATACTCCAGCGATAGCCAGCCATACGCCAACAATACGCGTTGTCATTTGGTAACATAAATGTTACCCCCTTACGGGTGACCTTAACGCAGACAAGAAACGCCAGCGCTTTTGTCAACCGTCTGCGCGAGGTGGCCTTTCGCCAATTAAACGTTTCCGTCCTTGCGGTCTTAGACAGCTACTGCCGCCTTAAAAACTTAATGAGGCGAGATCAATGATCAAGCCCGGCCCCATCGTTGTCGATAACGTAACCTTTTTCATATAAATACCTTTTGAGGCACTGGGTTTTGTTTTACGCAAATTTTCCAACAGCGCTTGCAAATTTTCTTTCAATGCATTGGGATCGAAATTACGCTTGCCAATAGAACAATGTACAATACCGTTTTTATCCGATCGATAACGCACTTGACCAGCCTTCGCATTTTTAACAGCTGTTGCAACATCCATCGTGACAGTGCCAACTTTCGGGTTTGGCATTAAGCCTCTGGGACCTAAAACTTGCCCAAGACGACCAACAACACCCATAGCATCGGGACTTGCAACAACCACATCGAAATTCATTTCGCCAGCTTGTATTTGTTGCGCTAAATCATCCATGCCTACCAAATCAGCACCTGCCGCTCTCGCTGCATCTGCGTTCGCACCTTGTGTGAAAACTGCAACACGAACTGTTTTACCGGTTCCATGCGGCAAAACGGTTGCACCACGTACAACCTGCTCAGATTTACGCGCATCAATACCTAAATTCACACTCACATCAACACTTTCCAAAAATTTTGCTGACGGTAAGGTTGTTAATAATTTTACAGCATCCAAAAAAGAATAAACTTTACCTGCTGTCAGAGTTTTTTGAATGGCCTGCATTCGCTTAGAGATTTTTGCCATTGTTTAATCCTCCACCCCTTCAACATTAAGGCCCATACTTCTTGCGCTACCCGCAATCGTGCGAACAGCAGCATCCATATCTGCTGCTGTTAAATTTGACATTTTCTGTTTCGCAATGGCTTCTAATTGCGCACGTGTAACCTTCCCGACTTTATCTTTATTGGGCACAGCACTGCCCTTCGGTATGCCGGTTATTTTCTTTAATAAAACAGAAGCAGGTGGTGTGTTAATAACAAAGGTAAAACTACGATCATTAAAAACGGTAATGACCACTGGTAAGGGTGTACCTTTATCGACATTTTCAAGATTTTGCGTTTGTGCATTAAATGCCTTACAAAACTCCATAATATTAACACCGCGCTGGCCCAACGCTGGGCCTACCGGTGGACTCGGATTTGCTTCTCCGGCTTTTACCTGCAATTTAATATAAGCTTCAATTTTTCTTGCCATTTTTACACCTCATGCTGGGTATTAGCGCCTTAAAATAAAGACTCCCCGTTAACGTCTACCCAGGGCGGGCACAAAAGTCCGTCCCTACAACAACATTTACTTCAGAGCAAGACCGCAGTCCGCCCTTACATTTTCAATTACGCCTTCTCTACCTGGCTAAAATCTAAATCGACTGGTGTAGAACGCCCAAAAATGAGCACAGCCACCCGCAAACGATTTTTTTCATAGTTCACTTCTTCAACAACACCATTGAAATCTGCAAACGGGCCTTCTATAACACGTACCACTTCACCAGGCTCGAACAATACTTTCGGTTTAGGCTTATCAACGCCTTCTTGAATACGCTGTAAAATATTATCTGCTTCTTTATCCGTAATAGGCGCCGGTTGAACAGAAGTTCCTCCAATAAACCCAAGCACTCTTGGAATGTGACGAACCAAATGCCAAGTTTCATCATCCATTTCCATATGAACCAAGACGTAACCCGGGAAAAATTTTCGCTCACTCTTGCGCTTTTGACCCGATCGGATTTCGACCACTTCTTCCGTTGGTACTAAAATTTCTCCAAACTTATGCTCCAAGCCTAGCAGTTTAACGCGATCTTCTAAAGAGCGCTTAACCTGAAGCTCGAAACCCGAATAAGCATGTACTACAAACCAACGTTTAGCCATAGACTTTTCCTTACTATGCGCCCCAATGGCCAGTTAACCATTTCACCAATCGCAACAACAAAAAGTCTGCCGTCCACAGCAAAATTCCCATCGCAACAACCATTGCCAATACAGCAAAAGTCGTCTGCATTGTTTCTTGACGCGTGGGCCAATGAACCTTACGTACTTCTTGAACCGCATCCAACCATAAAAGCCACACTTGTTGACCAGCAACCGTTTTTAACGCCAAACCTATAGCGAGCCCTGCAAAAAAAATAAATCCCACAACACGCAGCAAAAGCGAAACTTGTGAAAAATAATAATTTCCAGCGACAAGGCCAACCAGAATGGTGAGAACCAAGCCCCATAACAATTTATCAACTAATTTAGGACCATCAGATACCACAAGACTCACCATCTATTTTAAATCTCTCATTTCTATTTGGCAGGCCAGAAGGGAATCGAACCCATAACCTGCGGTTTTGGAGACCGCCGCTCTGCCAATTGAGCTACTGGCCTAATTTACCTGGACAGACACAGCGGTCCGCAACTGGACGGACACATAGGTCCGTCACTACAGATTTACCTATTCGATTAC
>JAFEEI010000048.1 GCA_018241205.1 Pseudomonadota bacterium | reverse complement strand
CCCTTGGGGCGGGGTCGTTCATTCATGATCGCATCATAATCAAACCTCCTCCGCTTAAAATCGCTAAAATCCATGTTCACACACGATCGATGCTGTTCGATTGCACCGTATTTCAAGATCGCTGAGGGCCAAATCGACCGGTTCAAACAACTGTGCGAGCAATTTGTTGCCAGAGCAAGTGTTGAACCGAAATGCCTTTATTACGGCTTCAGCTTGAATGACAGTGAAGCCTATTGCCGTGAAGGGTACGAAGATGCCGAGGGACTGCTGGCACATTTGGAGAATGTAAGTGATTTGCTGCAACAAGCGCTTGAGATGGCTGAAATCGTGCGTCTGGAAATCCACGGACCGGAAGAAGAATTGCAGAAGCTGTATCAACCGTTGGCACAGTACAATCCACAGTATTTTGTGTTGCACTGCGGTTTCCGGCGGTAATTTTTTGATTAGTGCTTTCCTCGAACGCCGGATTCAATCGCATCCAGCATCATACCCACCACGTTAAATCCTGTTTGTTGAGTGATTTCCTGCATGCCGGTCGGGCTGGTGACGTTGATTTCGGTCAGGTAATCGCCAATCACATCCAATCCCACCAACATTAAACCGCGTTGGGCTAATTCGGGGCCGAGCGATTTCGCGATTGCCTGATCGCGTGGCGACAGCGGTTGCGCTTTTCCCGTGCCGCCGGCGGCCAGATTGCCGCGCGATTCTCCCGGTTTGGGGATGCGTGCCAAGGCATAGGGCACGGCCTTGCCGCCGATGAGCAGGATGCGTTTGTCTCCTTGCGCGATCTCGGGAATAAAGCGTTGCGCCATGATGGTTCGCGTACCGTAATGGGTCAGCGTTTCGAGAATCACGCTGATATTGTGATCCGCACTGTGCACGCGGAACACGCTGGCGCCGCCCATACCGTCGAGCGGTTTCAGGATGATATCTCGGTGCTGCGCGAGAAATTCGCGGATCAAGTGCGCTTGGCTGGTCACCAGCGTGGGCGCGATCCACTTCGGGAATTGTGCGATCGCCAGTTTTTCATTGTGATCGCGGATGGCGCGCGGACTGTTAATGACGAATGCGCCTTGCGTCTCCGCCAACTCCAGCAGATACGTGCTGTAGACATATTCCAGATCAAACGGCGGGTCTTTGCGCATCAGTACGGCATCGAAGTGATTCAGCGCGCTAGGCAGGATGTCGCCTGTGCGATACCAATGACCGTCTTGCAGCGGCGTGTCTGTCAGCGTCAAGGAACGGCAGAAGCCGGTGACCGTGTTGTCGAGTAAAGCAAGATCATGCTGATAAAGCACATCAATCTCATGATTCCGGGCAAATGCCTCGCGCATCATCGCATAGCTGGAGTCTTTGGCGGTTTTGATCGAATCCAGCTGATCGAGGATAAAAGCGAGCTTCATGGCTGCATTTAAGCCGGTAGCGGCGGTTGTGCATGCGGATCGGTCTGCTCCAGCTCCAATGCGGCGGCTAACAGCGCCAGACGGGCGACGACGCCATAGGCATAAAAGCGGTTCGGGATGATGTTTGGTTGCTTGGCGTTGGCTTCCAGACAGGTGGTTTCGAACGCCAGCGGCACAAAATGCATGCCGGGCGCATTCAGGTTTTCGTCGATGCCGCGCCCGGTATGCACGCGGTAAAAACCGCCGACCACGTAGCGATCGATCATGTACACCACCGGTTCGGCAACCGCCTGATTGATCGTTTCAAAAGTGTAGACGCCTTCCTGCACCAGTACGTGCGATACTTGCAATCCTTCTTTGACTACCGCCATTTTGTTGCGTTGTTTGCGGTTGAGATTATAGATATCCTCGCCGCTCTTGACTGTCATGATGCCCATGCCATAGGTGCCGGAGTCGGCCTTGACGATGACAAACGGATCTTCTTTGACGCCATACTGTTGATACTTTTTGCCGATCACCGAGAGAATCCGGTCGATCGCCGCCGCGACGCATTCCACGCCTTGTTTTTCCAGGAAATTGATTTCCCCGCACGAGGTGAAACGCGGATTGATCAGCCAGGGATCGATGCCGATCAGGTCGGCGAATTCCTGTGCCACGCGATCGTACGCGGCAAAGTGCTCCGATTTACGCCGTGTTGCCCAGCCGGCATGCAGCGGCGGGATAATCGTTTGCTGTAAGCCCTGCAGAATCTCCGGCGCGCCGTTCGATAAATCATTATTCAGCAGCACCGCACAGGGATCGAAGTTGCTGACACCGAGCTTATTGTTTTTACGGATGATGGGCTCGAGCGTTATCGATTGCCCGTCCGGCAAATCAATCCGGGTAGCGGTAGTCACTTCGGGCAGCAGCGTGCCGAGGCGCACATTCAATCCGGCGCGCTGTAAGATGTTTTGCAGGGTGGCGATATTCTGCAAGTAGAACGTATTGCGCGTGTGATTTTCCGGGATCAACAGAATGCTATGCGTGTCCGGGCATATTTTTTCAATCGCGCTCATCATCGCCTGGACGCACAGCGGAATGAATTCCGGGTTCAGGTTATTGAAACCGCCGGGAAACAAGTTGGTATCCACAGGTGCTAATTTGAAGCCGCTGTTGCGCAGGTCGACCGAACAGTAAAAAGGGACGGTATGCTCGCGCCATTTGTTTCTCAACCAATGCTCGATGGTTGGCATGGCATTGATGATACGGCTTTCAAGATCGAGAATGGGGCCGCGCAGGGCGGTTGAGAGATGAGGTACTGGCATTTCCGTATGAAGTGTTAAATCGCCGCGATTATAGCATTATGTCTTGCGCTGATTGTGAAGCACGTTATCCTGAAGTATCTTATCGGTTTTTATCCAAAACATTTTTTGCCGCTATGTTTAATCCCCTGCAGCCTGTACTCATTGTGTTAGCCGTTTCGGTATTGGCTGTAGTTGTATTCCGCTCATTGCGTCTGCCGCCGATGCTGGGTTATTTGCTGGCGGGAGTATGCATCGGACCGCATGCGTTGGGCTGGATCGCTGATTCCGATGAGACGCGCCATTTGGCCGAGCTCGGCGTGGTGTTTTTGATGTTCAGCGTAGGCTTGGAATTCAGTTTGCCGAAGCTGATTACGATGAAGCGCATTGTTTTTGGTTTTGGCACGGCGCAGGTAGTTGTCAGTATTGCCGTGGTGATGGCGATTGTCTGGATACTTAAGCTGGACTGGCATACCGGATTGGTGCTGGGCGGTGCTCTGGCCATGTCCTCAACCGCGATTGTGAGCAAAATTCTGACGGAGCGGGCGGAGCTGAATTCCACGCACGGCCGGCAAGTGATCGGTGTGCTGCTGTTTCAGGATTTGGCGGTGATTCCCTTATTGATCATCATGCCGGCGTTGGCGATCGAGATTGATAGCGATACCGGCGATTTTGGTCTGATGCTCTCGGTTGCTGCGCTGAAGGTGATTGCGGTTCTGATATTTTTATTGTTTTTCGGGCAGAAATTGATGCGTCCTTGGTTTCATTTGGTCGCTCGCCAGAAATCATCGGAATTGTTCGTGCTCAACGTGCTGCTGGTCACGCTGGGAATCGCATGGCTAACCGAATTGGCCGGCCTGTCTTTGGCATTGGGAGCGTTTCTGGCGGGTATGCTGATTTCAGAGACGGAATACCGCTACCAAGTGGAAGACGATATCAAACCTTTCCGGGATATTCTGCTGGGGTTATTTTTTGTGACGATCGGCATGTTGCTGGATATGCAGGTCGTCATTGAGAGCTTTGTTTGGGTATTTGTCATCCTGGTGACGCTCATGGTATCGAAAATAGTGATCATTGCCGGATTGTCGCGCTTGTTTGGCGCGGATTCCAATGTTGCGGTCAGGGCAGGGATGGGGCTGGCGCAAGCCGGGGAATTCGGATTCGTGTTACTGGCACAGGCCGGTGAGTTCCGCTTGATCGAAAATTCGATTCTGCAACCGGTGCTTGCAGCGATGGTGTTGTCGATGTTCATCGCTCCGTTTCTGATTGAATACAGCGAATCGGTGATTCACCGTTTTTACGGTTCGGATTGGATGCATCGCGCCATGCAGATCACATCCATTGCCGCCCAGACCATGGTGGCGCAGAATCATGTGATTATCTGCGGCTATGGACGCAGCGGACAAAATATATCGCGCATACTGGAGCAAGAATCCATACCGTTTATCGCGCTTGATCTCGATCCGCAACGCATCCAGGAAGCAACCAGCGCAGGAGAGGCGGTAGTGTACGGCGATGCGGCCCGGCGCGAAGTATTGATTGCCGCCGGTCTGATGCGTGCAAAAGTTTTGGTGGTCAGTTATGCCGATACCGTTTCCACGTTAAAAATTCTCAAGCATATTCAAGAGTTGCGCCCGGATCTCTCCGTTGTCGTCCGTGCACGCGATGATTCCGACATTGATATATTGAAAGAAGCCGGCGCCACCGAAGTGGTCGCGGAAATCATGGAAGGTAGCCTGATGCTGGCGTCGCATGCCATGATGTTTGTCGATATCTCGACCGGACGGATTTTGCGCCGTATCCGGCAAATCCGTGAGCAGCGCTACAGCTTGTTGCGCGGCTTCTATCACGGCGTGACGGATGAAGCAGAGGACGGCAGTGATAAGCTGTTGCCTCGTTTGTTGACGATTACTATGACTCAAGGTGCGGCTGCAATTGATAAAACACTGGGCGAGCTTGATTTGACAAGCTTGGATATCGAAGTCACCGCAGTCAGAAGGCGCAATATCCGCGGATTATTACCAGCGGAAGAAACGCGCCTGGAACTGGGAGATGTGATCGTTCTCCGCGGCACGCAAGAAAATCTCGCAGCGGCGGAGATTAAGTTGATACAGGGTTGAGAATTATAGATAAAGCCCGGTTTAACTAAGGAAGTGAACAATGAAGCAATTTGAATGCGGCTTAGTTGATTACAATCCCATTCCCATTCATTCAGTAAGGCTTTGGTCGCCACAAGCCGCTAAGAATAGACAGTTTTCTTCAGAAAGTGTATATTCTCCGTTCGGTCTTTTTGGCTCTTCATGGTTGAAAGGCAGATGTTGGTAATCATGCTGATTACATGACAAGTAGTAATTAGAATGGCGCATAAGAAAAGCGTAAAAATTCATCATTTATGGAGGGATATATGATTAAAGCTGTTCAAGCAATTGTCGGTTTAGGATTGCTCTGTTTGGGCGCAACACAAGCAGCTGTCGCTGCTGCACCAGATATTTCTAAACTGCCGCGTGTAAAACAAACATTGGTGGCTCCACCGAATGCACCTGCACATGAGCAAACTTCAAAAGGACCTAAAGTTGTTGAAATTACTATGGAAACCAAGGAGAAACTGGTTGAGGTTGCTCCTGGTGCGAAAGTTTGGGGATTGACCTTCAATGGCAGTATTCCTGGTCCGCTCATCGTCGTGCATGAGGGGGACTATGTTGAATTGACATTAAAAAATCCAAAAGAAAGTACTCTGGCGCATAACGTAGACTTCCATGCTGCAACCGGCGCATTGGGTGGTGCAGGTTTAACGCTGGTTCAACCTGGTGAAGAAGTTGTATTGCGCTGGAAAGCTATCAAACCAGGCGTATTTGTTTATCACTGCGCACCTGGTGGAACCATGATTCCATTCCACGTTATTTCCGGTATGAACGGTGCCATCATGGTATTGCCTAAAGACGGTCTGAAAGATCACAAAGGTAAACCATACAAATATGACCGTGTTTACTACATCGGTGAACAAGATTTCTATCTGCCAAAAGATGCTAGCGGAAAATTCAAAACCTATGGCTCACCAGCTGAAGGTATGGCAGATATGTTGGAAACCGCAAAGGGACTTATTCCTACTCACGTAGTGTTTAATGGTGCTGTTGGCGCACTGACCGGTGACAATGCACTGAAAGCTAAGGTGGGCGAGAAGGTTCTGTTTATTCATTCTCAAGCTAACCGTCCTTCCTATCCGCACTTGATTGGCGGACACGGTGATCTGTATTGGGTTGGCGGTTCATTCAGCGATGTACCTCTGACCAGCCAAGAAACCTGGTTCGTTCCAGCAGGTGCCGCAGTTGCAGCAGCTTATGAATTCCATCAACCTGGTTTACATGTATACCTCAGTCATAACCTGATTGAAGCTGTACTGCTGGGTGCTGCTGCTCACATGAATGTTGAAGGCACTTGGAATGATGACATCATGACCCAACTGAAAAAACCAGCCAGCTTTGATGCAAAAGCTGGAATGGATCACTAAGAATAGACTTAGTGTAATTTGAGTTAGTGATCAAAAGGCCTCAACCTGAAAAAGGTTGGGGCCTTTTTGATTTTTTATGCTTGCTTGACTCAACTATTTTATTCACTACTCATTATCGTGTGATCATGTCGATTAAATCCCATATTCGGACCGTTCCGCATTACCCGCATCACGGTATTATGTTTCGTGATATCACGACACTGTTAAAAGATTCTGTCGGATTGCGGACAACCATACAGGAAATTTCAAACCGTTACAGCAATGTCAAAATTGATAAAGTGGCTGGTATTGAGTCGCGCGGCTTCATTATCGGTGCTCCCGTAGCTTATCAGTTGGGTAAAGGTTTTGTACCGATTCGTAAGCAGAATAAATTACCAGCAGAAACGATTGGGAGAGATTATCAATTGGAATATGGCAGCGACCGGATTGAAATTCATGTGGATGCGATCCAACCGGGGGAGCGAGTGCTTCTGATCGATGACTTGATTGCAACCGGAGGGACTGCGGAAGCAGCCGTTGGCCTGATCCAGGATATGGGCGGTGAGATCGTGGAATGCTGTTTTGTCATTGACTTGCCGGATGTGGGCGGCAAGGCGCGGTTGGAGAAACTGGGTTATAAGGTATTTGCGCTGTGTGAATTTGAAGGCGGATAGTGTGGTGGTGTTGAGTCTGAGAGTTTCCTTGGAAAGAGTGGCTCTAGCCAACTATTTCTTTAGCGTCGATAAAATTTTTTCATGAATGCCGCCGAATCCGCCATTGCTCATGATCAGGATATGATCACCGGGTTTGGCGATACCGCGGATAGCCTGCACCAGTTGGTTCATATCGTCGAAACAATCCGCTTTTTCAGTTAATGGCATCAGCGCCATTTTTGCCCATTGCGCATCGCGGGTGAAGCAGAAAACCTGATCGGCTTCTTGCAGGCTATTCGCCAGAAAATCTTTCCACACTCCCATTTTCATGGTGTTCGAACGTGGCTCCAGAATTGCAATGATTTTTTTCGTGCCAACATGCATTCGCAGACCGTTGATTGTGGTTTGAATGGCGGTCGGATGATGGGCGAAGTCGTCATAGACGGTGATGCCGTTGACAGTGCCGCGTTTTTCCATGCGCCGTTTGACATTCTTGAATTGCGCCAAGGCTTCGATTGCTGCTTTGACCGGTACTCCGGCATGCCGTGCGGCGATGAGCGCTGCCAGTGCGTTCATATGGTTATGCCCGCCCAATAAATCCCATTGTAACCGTCCTTGATGCATGCCGTGACAATAGATATCAATCGCTTGATTATCCTGCAATTTTGTGTGCCAGCCATTTTCTATGCCGAATGCTTCGACGGGCGTCCAGCAGCCTTGCTGCAGAACCTGTTTTAAATTTTGATCTTTGCCATTTGCCACTATTAGGCCGTTGTTGGGAACAATCCGCACAAAATGATGGAATTGCCGCTCAATGGCGGGAAGATCGGCAAAAATGTCCGCATGATCGAATTCGAGATTGTTCAGGATGACTGTTCTGGGGTGGTAATGAACGAATTTGGAGCGTTTATCAAAAAAAGCCGTGTCGTACTCATCCGCTTCGATGACAAAAAAAGGCGAAGAATTTCCAATCCGTGCTGAAATACCGAAATTCTCGGGGATTCCGCCGATCAGAAAGCCCGGATTCAATCCGGTATACTCCAGTATCCAGGTCAACATCGAACTGGTGGTCGTTTTGCCGTGTGTGCCGGCGACGGCAAGCACCCAGCGGTTACGCAATATGTTTTCTGATAACCACTGCGGGCCGGAAATATAAGGTAAATTGCGGTTGAGGATTTCCTCCATCAATGGGTTACCGCGCGTTACGACGTTACCGATGACGAATATATCCGGCTGCAACTGAATTTGTTCCGGTGAATAACCGGGGATCAATTGGATACCTTGCGATTCAAGCTGCGTGCTCATCGGCGGGTAGACATCTTGATCGCAACCGGTCACCGTATGCCCGGATTCACGTGCAATGGCGGCAATTCCTCCCATGAAGGTGCCGCAAATTCCCAGTATATGAATATGCATGTTTGACTTAAAATCGTGATTTAAAGCAGCAGGAAAACGATTATGATTAAAAGATGGCGGGCATTATAAAGGATTAGGCCGGTGAGTACCGGAGCTTGTTTGCAGTTTGCTCGTCATTTTCATTCAATCAATGTGCTAATTTTGCAGTGGAAAACGATCCATTCGCTGTTTCAGATTATCGCGGGCGATTTGCGCCGTCTCCCACCGGTCCCTTACATTTCGGCTCGCTGGTTGCGGCGGTAGGCAGCTATGCCGACGCGAAATTCCATCACGGCAAGTGGCTGGTCAGAATCGAGGATGTTGATGTGCAGCGTACCGTTCCTGGTGCTGCACGCCATATTCTCGATACACTCGAGAAACTGGGGATGGAATGGGATGAGGATGTCATTTACCAAAACCGCCGTTACAAAATCTACCAGGAAGCCTTGGAGGTTCTGAATCAACAAGGCTTGCTTTATCCCTGTACCTGTTCACGAAGAGAAATTGCGGATTCCAGCATCACCGGTTTATACGGTTTTATTTATCCGGGAACCTGTCTGAACAAACCCGCTTCGACCAAGAATGCGCATGCGCTTCGCATTCAAACTCCCGATGAGATGATTCAGTTCCAGGATATTCTGAAGGGGTTTTATGCGCAAAGATTGCGCCGCGACATCGGTGATTTTGTGTTGCGCCGCGCCGATGGGATTTATGCGTATCAACTGGCGGTTGTGGTTGACGACGCGGCGCAAAATATCACGCATGTCGTGCGCGGCGCCGATCTACTCGATTCCACGCCGCGGCAAATATTTCTGCAGCGTCTGCTGGGTTACGCAACGCCGCATTACATGCACTTGCCCGTGGTAACCAACGCAGCCGGTGAGAAACTCAGCAAACAAACTAATGCCGCACCAATCGATACGGCCAATGCCTTGCGTGAATTGGTTGCGGCATTGCGTTTTCTAGGTCAAGAACCGCCCGCAGAGATTCTGGACGGTGATATTTCTTCATTTTGGCGCTGGGCGATACAAAATTGGCAAGTGAACCGGATTCCAAACGGGTGTGATAGAAAACCATGAAAGTGGTAATTATGCTAGGCTGTCATATCGATGAACCGGCTGGCAGGATGTTGCCGTGAATTTGCCGGTACAGACGAATTGAGTTACTCATGGATATCAGTAAGGGGTTAGCGTGGCTTTTTTGCCGTTCAATATTACAAGACAAAAAAGATTGAAAGTGGTGATCGTCGGTGGTGGATACGCCGGACTTGCCGCGTTGACCAATCTGCTGCAATTTGCTCCGGATACGGAAATCACGCTGGTTGATCCACAAATGCAGCATTTGAAAATCACGCACTTGCACGAAACATTCCGCTATCCCTTAGCCGATTTACTGATTCCTCTCACGGATATCGAAAACCGGTACGGTTGCCGCCACATTCCGGCATCGCTATGTTTCGATGCGGATGCGCTGCAAGATTACCAAGCCAAACGGCAACTGGTTTTAAACGGTGAAGTTGTCGATTTTGATTATCTGATCATTGCCACTGGTTGCCAGAACCAGGAAAACGCTCATAACGAAGCCGGAGATCTGCTGAGTCTGTATGATTTTACGGTAACCGGTGGAGCGGATCTGTTAACCGCATTTCTTCATCGGAGTGACGCACCGCACCCGGTGATTTCCGTCGTTGGCGGAGGGGCAACGGGTATCCAGTTTTTATTCGAGATTAAGCAATTTCTTGACCGTATCAGAAGTAAGGCGGATTTGCGCTTGATCCACTCAGGCGAGCATGTGCTGGAACAGTTTCCTGACGGTTTTGCGAAATATGTGGAATTCCGCATGCACGATCTGAATATTGCGTTTTATCCGGAAACTTATTACTGTGAGCAGCAGGTTGGTAAAATCGTGCTGGCGGAGAAAGTTACCGGAAAGCGGTTCGAATTGCCTTCGGATTTATCACTGTTATTTTTAGGCAAGAAACAACAGAATATGTTTACCGCAAACGCCTTCGGACAAGTCCTGGCCGATCAAAAACCGCTGCACAATATTTTTGTGGCTGGTGATTGCTCGTATTATCAATCGTTAGGTTCCAATACATTGACTGCGCAATCGGCTGTACGGAAAGGCAAATTGGTGGCCCGTAACGTATTGCGGCACGCAGGATTTCCCGGTTTGCTCGAGCCTTATCTGCACCACGAATTAGGTTATGTAGTCAGTCTCGGCGCATCGGATGCTGTAGGCTGGCTGGTGGCGGAAGGCAATTTAATCACCGGCTTGCCCGCTTTGACAATTAAAGAAGTTGTTGAGGCGCAATATGATTTGTTATTGGCAGGTATCGATACTTATTTGGTTTAGCAAATACTGTGCGGGAGGCGTTAAATGCTTGGTTTGTTCAAAGATAGCCCTGTAATTGGCAAGGCCAGTGCAATCATTCAAAGCCCCAGTGACAAGATTTTTGATTTTATCGGCCACGATCTATTAATCAATTACCCGCGCTGGTCGCCAGAAGTTAAAGAGCTGGAAAAAATCACCGATGGTCCGGTAAAACTTGGAACAGCTTGCCGTCAGATCCGTATCGATCAGGGAAATCGCTCGGAATCGACGTTCAAGGTAAAAATCTTTGAGGAAGGTTCGCGCATTTGCTTTGAGGGGGTTTCCAATCCCTACCGTTGTGACTATGTGATTGAAGCCATCAATGTCGAGGATAGCCGGGTGACGTTTGTTTTTGAGTTGTTGAGTCTGGATATGCATGTGCGGCCGTTTGAGAAGCTTGTGCGCATCGCGGTGCAAGACGGTACCGAAAGAACGGTGAAAAATATCAAGAAACTGATTGAAGCGGATCGGATTGATTCCAAATGACCGGCCATTTTAAGCATCAACCAATCATTGATTAACCTGGAGAGAAGATCATGGATTTTATCGTTGAAAAAGACCCCGGATTAATTCCACAAGTATTATCCAAGATTCTTGATTCATGCGTGAATGGTGTAACGCTGGCTGATCCCGATCAAGAGGATATGCCTTTGGTTTATGTCAATAAAGCGTTTGAGGAAATAACCGGGTATACATTGGCGGAAACGGTGGGTAAGAATTGCCGTTTTTTACAAGGAAATGAGCATGATCAAGCCGGTGTCAAGCAATTACATGATGCAATCAAGAGCAAGAAACCGGTTGAGGTGGTTTTGAGAAACTTCCGTAAAAACGGTGAATTGTTTTATAACCACTTACTCGTTTCGCCGCTTTTTGATTCGCATGGCAATGTGCTTTATTTCCTGGGTGTTCAATTCGATATTACGCCGCAAATCCGAGCGGAAGAGGAAATTAAATCGCTGAAAGAGCAACTGGCTGCGCTTAAAAAATAAAGAGTTTACCGGTATGTTAGTAGCTGCAAGGTAACTTGATAGCTGCTCCAATAAAACGCAATTGGAAAGGAGTAATAATGTCTTCGCTTGTCACTCATCTAGCCCCCGATTTTACTAAACCTGCCGTTTTACCCAATGGCGCATTTGAAGAAAATTTCAATTTTCATACCCATATTCGCAACAAATACGCAGTTTTGTTTTTTTACCCTTTGGATTTCACTTTCGTTTGTCCATCGGAAATCATTGCACACTCTCACCGGGCAAAAGATTTTCAGCGGCGGAATGTGGAAGTGATCGGTGTCTCGGTGGATTCCCATTTCACGCATTATGCTTGGCGCAACACACCGATAACCCAAGGTGGCATCGGTCCGATTGATATTACGCTGGTATCTGATTTGGGGGGTGAAGTGATGAATGCGTACGGAGTTAGTCATCCGAATCATGTGGCGCTGCGCGGCTCATTCTTGATTGATAGAAAAGGAATTGTGCGCCATCAGGTAGTTAATGACTTGCCGCTCGGCCGTGATGTCGATGAGATGTTACGGATGGTCGATGCGCTGCAATTCTTTGAGGAACGCGGAGAGCTCTGCCCGGCAGGCTGGAAAAGCGGCGAGCCCGGTATGAAAGCGAGCCCCGAAGGGGTGGCGGAATATCTCAGCCATCACGCGGAGAAATTGTAGAATCAGGTTGCTAGCCGTCACCCGCATGTATTGCTGAAAAGAGTGATGTATTTTTATCAATGAAAAGTGAGGTATCGATATCATGAAGAACATGTCATCCATTTTGATTGCTGCCATGCTGGCACTTTTCCTGATTGGCGAGATTAGCGCATCAGGCAATTCAGGAAATACGGAATCGGGAAAAGCGATTACCTTCATGACGGAAGCAATAAAACATGCGGAAATGGCCAAAACCCATAAAGCACACGCGGAGCATATTCATAAGCATGCCGAAGCAAGCTTGGAGTATGTCAAAAAGGCAGAGGCGGAAATGATTGAAAATGAAAACACCGGAGGAAGGGAGCACATAACCGAATCACTCCGGCACTTAGTGCAAGCCATTAATCATGCTAAAGCAGGGCATGCTGATATCGCAAGCGAGCATATCACCGATGCATTAGAAGAGATGCGTCAATTTACAATCCAATAAATTCAGTTGTAATTTATTTGCTCAATTCACTTTCGCGAGCAATACGGGCGAGATCGAGCAGGTTGTTGGCACCGGTTTTTTGCATGATCTTGGATTTGTGAATTTCCACTGTGCGGAAGCTGATCCCTAGGCAAGATCCGATTTCTTTATTCGAGCGCCCTTGCACGGCCAATAGCATGACCTCCCGCTCGCGTCTTGTGAGTTTTGTCAAGCAAGTGGCAATTTCCTGATTTTGCGTGAAATCACTGATTCTCTTTTTAGCTTCGGTGAATGCGGCGCGCACGCAAATCAGCAATTTTTCCCGGATTACCGGCTTGGTCAGAAAATCGATTGCACCGCCCTTGATGGCTTTGACACTCATGGGAATATCGCCGTGTCCGGTCAGGAAAATGACCGGTAGCAAAATCTTGTGCCAAGACAACTCATCCTGAAGTTGCAAACCATCCATTCCGGGCATTTGCACGTCGATGATGATGCAACCGAAGAAATTAGGCTGATAAGCATTTAGAAAGGCTTTTGCATTTTCGAATGACTGCACGCGTATGCCGGCCTGTTCGATCATCAATGTCAGCGAATCCCGAACGGCAGCGTCGTCATCCACAATAAAAACGGTAGGTTCATACATAATCATGTCACAAATGGTAGAGTAAACAAAAATTTAGCCCCTGGTTTTGCATCAAAGTCCGCCCATAATTGACCGCCATTGGCTTCGATCAAGGCACGGCTGATTACGAGTCCCATACCGATGCCCGAGGGTTTGGTGGTAAAAAAAGGTTCGAATAAGTGTTTGATGGCGATCTGATCAAAACCAAGTCCGTTATCTTGCACAATCACGAGAGCAACCTCTTTTTCGTTGACCGTTTGAACTTGAGTGGTGATCGACAGAGCCGGTGAAGCGACGGTGCGCATGGCTTCCACCGCATTTCTGAAGAGATTCACCAGTACTTTCCGGACCTGTGTGCGATTGCATTGCACAGCGGGAAGATCGTGTTGCAAATGCAGCACCGGATGAAATCCTCCATACCCGTCGTCGTAGACGATGTTCAGTGCTTCATGAATGACTTCGGCAAGATCGGAATGCTCGGTTACCAGCTCGCCTTTCTGCAGAAAAGCCAACAACTCGTGCAAGCTGCGCCCGGCGCGTTGTGCTTGCTCCACGCAACCTTGCAGCGCTCTTCTCAAATTGCCGGTGCCAAAACTATTCGTATTCAACGCGTGCAGCACCACCTCGCTATACGCGGAAATTGCCGCTAGCGGCTGATTAAGCTCATGTGCGATTGCCGAAGCCGTGCGTGCTGCCACTTGTTGCTTGAGGACGCTCTCTGTTTCATCGCGCTGTAATTGCAGTTTCTTTTGGATAATTTTTTGTTCAGTGACGTCCCGGGTGACACCAATCAGCCGGTGTGGATTCCCGCTCTCGAAATATACCCGTCCGCGCGCCGATATCCAGCGTTCGGCACCGTTAACAGGATTGATGACACGATATTGCAACTTGAATTCACCGTTACTGGCGGGATCCATCGCTTTTTCGATCGCTGCTTGCCGCGCTTCCCGGTCATCCGGATGTATGGCAGCCACGAATTCTTCATAGCTCACCGTTTTGTCGGAGTATTTTCCCCAGAACTTACGCATCTGCTTATCCCAATAAACGATATTGTGCTTGAAATCATAATCGAAAATACCCAAGCCCGCCGCTTGTTTTGCCAAACGTAACCGTTCTTCGCTGGCGCGCAACGCTTCCTCGGTATCCAGGCGCCGGTTGGCGATATTGAATATGATCAGGATATACAGCTTTTGCCTTGCTTCCATAGGGGTGAGGCTGATATCCAATAACAATTCCTTGCCTTCGCGATTTAATGCGACGAGTTCGTTGCCGGCACTGAAGGGACGCTTGGCCGGTTTGCTTAAGAATAGTTTTTGATAGTAGCGATACTGCTTGCGGTAACGGGGTGCGATCAGTATTTCAATCGCCAGGCCTTTCAGCTCATTCTCGGTATAACCCAGCAATTGTTGCGCTATCGGGTTTGCCGATACGATGTGACCCGAATGTTCGGCCAGCAGCATCGCATCCGCCGCCGCATCGAATACCGTTGAGAAACTCAAGCCTTTAACTGTAGCAATCACGTTATTTTCCTGCTGTTGAATTCAGAAACGAGATGCCCTAAAGCTTACGATAAAAAATAATTATTTTCTATAAATTGTTTGTATATAAGAGTTTATACCTACGTATTTGCCCTTACGTGTTAGCACGAATATTACCATTCGTTGATCTTCTGTAGGATTTTGACAGCAGAGAAAATGACAGAAATGCAGCTATCGTATTATTTAAAAATGATTTTTTATGCCGTCCACATTCGATGATGCGTTGTTTTCTCTGTATGCCATAAACCTTTTAACAGTTTGGAGAAATAGAATGAATAAAAAAATAACAGCTTGTGGATCTGTCCGGTCTGCGCGATCCATAGTGCCGGACATAATATTTGCCACAAAATCGGTCCGAGGGAGTGTCAGGGTGCATATGGCCATAGTTAGAAATGGTCTTGATGCGGCGTCCCGCAATATCACACACAGAGTTTCACGTTTAACTAATTTAGTTTAAGAGGAGTGTAATCATGTCTCTGTCCAGTCTTCTCGTACCGGCAATATTATTCTTTGCGCTGGGTATGTTTGCTTGCCTCATCAAATCGGATTTGAAATTCCCCCCCGACATGCACAAGATGATCGTTATCTACTTGCTGATCGGTATCGGACTTCATGGTGGTAAAGCGCTTGCCGGATCCGATATGGGATCGGCTATCCCAGCGGTATGGGCAGCGCTCGCATTCGGTATTGGTTTACCCATAGTTGCTTATATTATTTTACGCTGGCTCGGAAAAATCGACCCGCTCAATGCCGCGGCTATTTCCGCGCATTACGGTTCGGTCAGCGCGGGAACCTATATGACGGCAGTTGCATTCCTGGGGGGTATCGGCGTGACGTATGAGGCCTATCCTGTGATCATGCTGGCGATCATGGAATCGCCGGCAATCATGATCGGTTTGGTATTGGCCGGCTATTCCCGGAAAATTATGGGCGGTGCCACTAAAGCCGACAAAGGAATGTACAAGCATTTGCTAATCGAAGCTTTCACCAACGGCAGCATTTTGCTGTTATTCGGTTCAATGGCGATCGGCTGGGTAGTCTCCGACCCCAGTTACAAGAAAATTGAGCCTTTCTTTGAACTTATTTTTATGGGTGCATTGTGTATATTCCTGTGCGATATGGGTATGGAAGCAGGAAAAAGACTGTCAGAGTTTAAGAGCGTCGGCGTTTTTCTGGTCGGTTTCGGTATTGCGATGCCATTGATTGGCGCGGCATGCGGTTTGTTCGTGGGCCACTTCCTGCTGGGTTACTCGATAGGCGGTATCACGCTGGTTACCGTGCTTGCGGCCAGTTGTTCCTATATCGCGGTGCCGCCGGCAATGCGCCTTGCGATCCCGGAAGCCAATCCGTCGTTCTATCTGACTTTATCGCTCGGTTGTACGTTCCCGTTTAACGTGGTGGTCGGTATTCCCATGTACTATGCGGCTGCCCAGTACTTGCACGATACTTATTATCCGCTGGTATAAGTATTCATCGCTCATAACGGCATAAATATTTTTGGAGAAAATCATGGTATTACCATCAGAAATTCTAATATCGATGAAACGAATCGAAATTGTCATCAATGAAGACTCATTAGGTGAACTGCGCGAACTGCTTGAGGAAGCCAATGTGCGTGGCTTCACCGTCATCAAAAAGGTGGGAGGGATGGGATCAACCGGTGAACGCAATCCGGAGGATTATGCATTGGCGGAAAATAATGCCGTGATAGTGCTCGCCTGTGAAGAAAAGCAGGCAGAGAAGGTTATCATGACCATACACCCTAGATTAAAAGAGTTTGGTGGGATGTGCCTAATTTCCGATTGCAAATGGACTATCGGGCCAGCTGTTTCTTACTGAGCCGGATTTCGCAGAACTTCGCAGGTAAAACTACTCACTCCTAGCGCCACATTGATTCCCGGCTGTTATCAGCCGGGAATATTTTCAAACACGGTTGCCGTGTTTTATCGGATGCAGATATTTCTGCTATTCTGCAACTTGTCCAGCTTCAAGCGATTATTGCGCTTTTTTGCGGCGAATAAGGTAAAACCCGTATTTCCCGGATTTACCCCCAAGTATTTTTCGTTGAAATGCAAAATTACGGTATTGGTCCGGTTTTGCGCTTCGTAGTGTCTTTTCCTCCATTTTGAATATTCAACCTTTAAACGAATAAGGGTTTGCGCTTAGGTGCTTGCACGGATTTTTTAGCTTGTTATCCCCAAGTAGTATTTGAAAAAAGTTGAATCGGGTATGTCAGATTTTTACTTGAAAATCATTAAAAGAGGGGGTATCAAAATGACGTGGAGAAATATTCAATTTACCTGTTGGACGGTTTTTTTTGTCATTGGATGTTTTTTATGGAGTCCGCACTTATTTGCGGCGGAAGCGGAAAAAGCTGAAAAAACGGAACCGGACAAAGCGAAAAAGCCATCCGTTGTGGTGCAAAACAAAACCGCGCCGGCCAATGGAACCAATGGCGCGCCTTTCAGCGCTCTGGGAACACCGGGAAGTACACGTTTCGACTTTGATAGTTTGACCAAGCTGATGGAAGAGCACAAAACGCCGCTGGCCGCGATGGCGCCGGATTGGCTCAATGTCGCGATCGAGCACCGCACGCGTTACGACGTGTACGATCACGGCTTCACCAAAGCCATTCCCGGATTCAACGATCAGGTTAATCAACGCACCCGCTTCTTGTTTGAAGTCAAGAATATCATCGATCCGCTCAAGTTCACGCTTGAATTGACTGACTTCCGCGTTCCGATGGCCAGTTACGGACAAGAGCATAATCCGAATATGGCCGATCATTTTGACTTCACTCAACTGCATCTCGGTGTGCATGACAAAAATTTTCTCGGCACAGGCTATGCGGCGAAATTTGAGGTTGGCCGTTTCATAATGGATCTGGGAGAAGCCCGTCTGGTAGGGGGACATCGCTGGGGGCCTTTCACGCCCGCATTCGACGGCTTGCACTTCATGATGGGTAATACCGATGAAAAATGGAGCCTGCGCGTATTCGGTTCCCGGCCGGTGCAGCGGGATCCGACATCGTTGGACTGGAACACTCCCGAAACTTACTTCTCCGGCGCTTACGTGACCAATCGCGACTTGCGTTGGGCCAACTTCGATGGTTATTTCCTGCAGTTGAACGAAAGCGATAATCTCAGACAACGCAATTTATCGACCACCGGTTTCAGGTTGTTCGCCAAGCCTGCGAAAGGCAGCATGGATTATGAGATTGAATCGATGTATCAGTTCGGCGACACCAAGGATAAGAGCCTGTTCGCTCATCGCCATCACGGTGAGGTTGGATATAGTTTCAATACGCCGATGCCGCTGCGGGCTCTTTATTTATTCGACTTCGCATCGGGAGACCGCGATCCGGACAAGAACTTTGACATTTTGTACGCAAAACGCCGCGTCGAGTATGGTCCGACCGGTATGTTCGGGCCGTTCTTCCCGTCCAACCTGATGTCACCTGTCGGTTTCCGTGCCACACTCGTTCCCACACCCACCGTGCGGCTGATGATGTCGCATCGCGCGTACTGGCTAGCGGATAAACGTGGCGCGTTTGTCGGCAGCGGCCTGCAAGACCCGACCGGCCGCGCCGGCGGCTTTCTGGGCCATATGCTCGATGTCAGCTTAGGCTGGGATCCGCAGTGGAGTTACTTGAAACGAATGAGTTTCGATTTTGGCTATAGCCACATATTCAAGGGCGATTACTTCGATAAGGTGCCATTTAGCCCGGGCATGAAGGACACCAATTACGGTTACACCATGGTGACTTTCAAATTCTAGCTGGGAAGGGCATATGCCCGGTCAGCAAGTTTTGACTGCATGTCATCCACCTCATGGCAGCCTGATATCCTCAAGCTGCCATGCCGTGTAACCAGTCCGCACCCAAATCATGCGTTTTGCAAAACGATGCGGTATTTAGCCTGACCACTCACCAATCTTGCCAGCGCTTCATTCACCTGGTCCATGCGGAATACTTCCACGACGGGTGCAATACGGTGGTGTTGTGCAAATTGCAGCATCGCCGCGATACTTGCGGGGCTGCCGGTTGGCGATCCTGAAATCGCACGCTGTCCTGCAATCAGCGGAAATACCTGAACATCGAGTGGATCCAACGTTACACCTAAAAAATGTAAACGGCCCTTCGGGCGCAAAGTGGCAATATAAGCATTCCAATCTAGTTTAACGTTCACCGTGGTGAGAATCAGGTCGAAACGATTAGCTGCAGCTGCAAGCGCATCGGGATTACGCGTATCCAGTACATCGTGCGCTCCCAGCGCCAGCGCTTCTTGCTGCTTGCTTGCGCTGGAGGTAAACGCCGTCACCCGGCACCCCCACGCTCTCAGAAACTGCAAGGCGATATGGCCCAGGCCGCCAATGCCAATGACTGCTACGCTGGCGATAGGCGAAACTGCAAATTGCAACAAAGGGTTAAAAACTGTAATTCCGCCGCAAAATAATGGTCCTGCACTACGTGCGTCGAGATCTTCTGGCAAGGCCACCACACTGGTCGCATCGGCACGCACACTATCTGCAAAGCCACCGTGGCGGTTCACAATGGTCGATTCCGGCTGCGCACAGAGATTATGGTCGCCATCAAGGCAACTGGAACACGTCATGCAGTAGCGGGAATGCCATCCCAGGCCGACACGCTGACCCAACGCCAGATTGTGCACATGCACACCTTTGGCTGCAATCGTGCCGATGATCTCGTGCCCAGGTACGAAGGGATACTGCGTAATGCCCCAATCATTGTGCAACATGCTGAGATCGCTGTGACAAATTCCGCAAAATTCCACCGCAATCTCGACATCATGATTTCCCAGCTCGCCGGGATCGTATTCGAAAGGGTGAAGCTTGCCCCCAGGTTCCAGTGCCGCATAAGCTTTAATCATACAATCTCCTTTTACAACATCGGTTAGTTTTGATTATACAAGTGCCCTATTGGAATCGATCCGGCCGATCTGCTCAAGCTCGTGGCATTTTTCTCCATTTTTGCCGGAAGTCGCAATATTTTATGCTCTGATGCCCTGACCATTCCGCGCGGGAGATTCCTGAGTATCAGGCATAATGAACAGTATTCTACATTCTGGAGTTCATAATGGATTACAAAATCTTACTAACAGTATTTGCCACTGTGTTTATCGCGGAACTAGGCGATAAAACACAATTAGCGACGATGTTGTTTGCGGCGGACAAAGAGGTCAGCAAGCTGACGGTTTTTATCGGTGCTTCGCTGGCGTTGATTGCGACTTCGGCGATCGGAGTGGTGGCGGGCAGTTTTGTTTCTGATTATATCAGTGAGAGACATTTGCACTACATTGCAGGCGTGGGGTTTATCTTGATTGGTGCGTGGACGCTGATCAAAGCCTAAGTAGGGGTAGCATGCGCAGCGCAAGTGCGCCTGGTGTTACTTGCTTTTCTTTAAACGTAAAATCACGCTGAGACCGCCCCCGGGATTGTTTTCGATCGATAGTCCGCCGCCATAAACTTGCATGATATCGCGCACAATCGCCAAACCGATGCCGTGGCCGGGTGTGGATTGGTCGGCGCGCACGCCGCGTTCCAGGATTCTTGCGATTTCATGCGGTTGGATACCGGGACCGTCGTCTTTGACTTGAATCACCACCTGATTTTCTTCGTAATCAGCGGATAAATAGACACTATGGCGGCACCATTTGAATGCATTGTCGATCAGATTGCCGAGTAGCTCCATCAAATCGCCTTCGTCGATGCGCAAACTGACGGTGTTGCCGATTGCCACGGTAATATCGGGATGTTTATCGCGATAGGCTTTGGTAACTGTGTTGACGATCCGGTCGGCCATCGGACGTAACGGAATCAATCCCATGCCTGGTGAACTACCGG
>JAFEEI010000047.1 GCA_018241205.1 Pseudomonadota bacterium | reverse complement strand
AAAACATTGTAAGGAAACGCTGATTAATTGACTATACGAGCGAATCACTTCGTTGCGCGGCACTCACTCCCTCGTCTATCTTGTTGATATGTCTCGGTTGCTGTGTGCCGTGCGCCTCGTGCTTCATCTCGTTCGCCGAATTAATCAGCGCTTCCTTAACAAACGATCACCGCATGCTATAAAATGCCGTTCAATTGTTGTTCTACAAAATATAGATATAAGAAACCGTTGTATTTCAATTAGTCATTAATTTCGCTAACCAACTCTTGTTACCCAATTGTTCAGATTATTTTGAAATACATCAAAGCCAACAAAAGCAAGCCTACAAATGACCAAACTATTTAAATACTTTCCAGTTGCAATAAGCATTCTAAAAACACAAGGATTAAGTGCGTTACTCACACGAATCTACAAAAAGTGCTTTTCTACCCCTCAGAAAGCCCATCCACAGAAGAATCATTATTCAACTGCAACCCGCTATCACCCACTTAGTTTTCCAGAGACCACCCATCCAGATATTTCTATTATCATCCCGGTTCACAACAAACATTTGTATACTTTCACCTGCCTTAAATCGATTTATGAAAATAGTGGAGAAAGTGCCTATGAAGTTATTGTCGTGGATGATGCATCAACCGATGACACCTCCAAGATGCTCAATAATATCAAAGGAATTACAGTTATCCACAATATAAAAAACAAGGGATTCATCTATTCTTGCAATGCCGGGGTTAACGTCGCAAAAGGGCGCTTTATCGTACTGTTAAACAACGATACTATCGTCACTCACGGCTGGTTGAATGCGTTAACAAAAACATTCTTAGACTTTCCAAATGCCGGATTGGTGGGAGTCAAACTGGTCTATCCTGATGGCAAGCTGCAAGAAGCCGGGGGTATCGTGTGGCAGGATGCTTCAGCCTGGAATTATGGGCGCTACGATGATCCAGAAAAGCCGGAATATTCCTATTGCAGAACAGTTGATTATTGTTCGGGAGCTTGTTTAATGATTAAACGGCAAGATCTTATCGATCTCGGATTATTGGATGACTACTATACCCCCGCTTATTATGAAGACACCGATCTCGCTTTTCGTGTCAGGAAGGCTGGAAAGAAAGTGTACTATCAACCCGCCGCCACCGTCATTCATTTCGAAGGCATATCTTCTGGAACTGATGTTACACAAGGCACCAAGCGTTACCAGACTATTAATCATGAAAAGTTTTATCAACGCTGGCATGAAACACTACAGTCTCACCGGATCAACGGCGACATGCCACTCCTTGAAAAAGAACGTGACGTTATCAAGCGTGCGCTTGTCCTCGATGAGCGGGTGCTAATGCCTGACGACAACTCCGGTTCACTGCGCATGTTCAATTTATTGCATATTTTCAAAAAATTAGGATACAAAGTCAGTTTCATCGCAAAAACTCTCGCATATCATCCGGTTTATACGCGAAAAATGCAATCTATCGGTATCGAATGCTTTTATTTGCCTTATCTGGAATCAATTCATTCACATTTGACAGCACATGGGCATCTATATGATGTTGTACTACTCAGCCGGGTAAATGTTGCTGAGCAATTTATAGATACTGCAAAAAAATACTGCACGAATGCAATGATACTGTTCGATACGGTGGATCTTCATTTTTTGCGTGAACAGCGGCAAGCTTTGATTAATCAGGACAAGCAGCAATTGGCTGCGGCCGAAAGGCTAAAACTGCAAGAATTAAGCACTGCACGTAAAGCGGATAAAACATTATTAGTCAGCCCGGTAGAAATTGAATTATTTAAACAAGAAGCCCCCGATGTTCCGGTAGCGCTGTTATCGAATATTCATCAAAACCAGGAAACTGTTTTCGGATATCAAGAAAGAGAAGATATTCTATTTATCGGCGGCTTTGAACACCTGCCTAATGTTGATGCCATGGAATTTTTTATTATCGAAATTTTCCCGATACTCCATTCATTAAAACCGGATTTAAAACTTTTGATTATCGGCTCCCATATTCCCCAAAAAATTGCTGCTCATGCTTCTTCGCATATCATTATTAAAGGCTTTGTATCAGACATAAAACCAATTTTTGATCGTATCAGACTATCTATCGCTCCCATTCGTTATGGCGCGGGTGTTAAAGGCAAAATCAATACCAGCATGACTTACGGTGTGCCGGTAGTCGCAACCACAGTGGCAGCCGAAGGAATGAATCTCGCGCACGGCAAAGACATCCTGATTGCAGACGCTCCGGAAGACTTCGCTAGACAAATTGTCCGCGCATACGATGATGAACAATTATGGGCAAGTTTGTCCAATTCCGGAAAAGTTAATATCGAGGAACATTTCTCATTTGCTACTGCCGAACACCAACTGCGTAATATTCTGCAAGATGGCCAGAATTTCAAAAATACGATCAATCAAGTAATCAATGCGTGAGTAAATCATACTTAATCATGAAACCTGATCATGATCTGCAAAACTAATGACTCTCGCGCAAAACCCTTTTATTTCTGTTATCGTTGTCAACTACAATTCTGGAGAGATGCTGTCCAAAGCTTTGTCCGCATTAGCGGAGCAAACTTACTCAAATTTCGAGGTCATCGTAATAGATAATCACAGCATGGATAATTCTTGGCAGGCAGCCGAGAAAACAAACTTCCCATGCCGCCTTGTTCGCCTCAACGAAAATACCGGTTTCGCCGCTGCAAATAACCTCGCCGTAGCGGATTATATTCAAAGTGATTGGATTTTTTTTCTGAACCCTGATGCTTATCCTGAGCCGGAATGCCTGGAAGAAATTGTAAAAAATATTAATCGGATTCCCAACGTCGATTGCTTTGCCTGTGCACTGATTGACGCAAATAAACCATCACACCTGGATGGGGTGGGTGATACTTATCACATATCCGGACTACATTGGCGCACTGGTCATGGATATCCTTGCAATATCACGCCAGCACATCCGATAGAAGTTTTTTCAGCATGTGCAGCTGCTGCAGTATATCGCGCCGAAACATACCGCCAGTTGGGCGGATTCGATGAGTCCTATTTCGCTTATTCCGAAGATGTCGATCTTGGCTTTCGTCTGCGGCTTATCGGTGGTAAAAGCCTGTTATTACCCAGTGCAAAAGTCCATCATGTCGGTTCAGGTATCACGGGAAGCTCGAGCGACTTTTCTGTTTATCATGGGCATCGTAACTTAACTTGGACATTTATCAAGAATATGCCCAGTCCGCTAATTTTTATTCTCTTGCCGATCCATTTAGCCATGATTTTTTACGTGGGATTCTTTTATGCTGCTTCTGGCCGTCTTGGACTTTATTTACAAGCTAAAATCGATGCCTTTAAGCATGTCAGATCACTATTAGCGCAAAGAAAAAAAATTCAGAGTAAACGGATTTGCTCTTGCTTAAGCTTACTCCAAATGATGGTTTGGTTGCCTCGTAAGGCTTTTATTAAAGCATCCGCCAAATGAGAAAATACAACCTATTGACACCTCGACACCATTACCGATAATACTGATCAGTAATTATTTGAAGGTAGACAATGCACGCTCCACAGGAAATCTGCCACACCATAAAAAAACGATACAAACTGTCCATATCTACAATAATTGTAAACTATAACGCCGGTTCCATATTAACCCAGTGTGTTCAGGCAGTTTTGCAACAAGCTGAGCAAGTTTTAGTCATTGACAATGCTTCATCTGATTCCAGTCTGTTAGAACTTGAATCTAGTTTTTTTGCACATAATCACCTCCAGATAATTCGCTTAAATAGTAATGCCGGTTTTGCCGCCGGTTGCAATACCGGCCTCTCTGCGTCGACCCAGCCCTATATTCTCTTCCTCAATCCTGACTGTATTTTGAATGAGGGATCGCTGCAGCGTATGGTGCAAGTGATGGAATCCGATTCTACTATCGGTATGGTTGGCGGTTACCTTGTTAACCCAGATGGCTCCGAGCAAGGTGGCGGACGGCGAGCCATCCCGACGCCGTGGCGGGCTCTTGTGCGCGCCTTCGGCTTGTATCATCTGGAGAAATACTGGCCGCGATTGTTTTTTGATTTTCATTTGAATAAACAACCCTTGCCCCAAACTCCTGTCGAAGTTGAAGCGATATCCGGGGCATTGATGCTGGTCCGGCGGCAAGCCATTGACGATGTCGGTCCCTGGGACGAACAGTATTTTCTGCATTGCGAGGATCTGGATTGGTGTATGCGGTTCAAACAAAAAAACTGGAAAATTGTTTTTGTGCCGGATGCCCCAGTCGTTCATTTTCAGGGCACCTGCAGCCGCTCACGGCCATTCTTCGTCGCCTGGCATAAACACAGAGGCATGCTGCATTTCTACCGGAAATTTTTCCGTCAGCACTATCCAGGCACGTTGATGGGATTAATTACGGCAGGCGTATGGCTGCGCTTCGCTGGAGCGGTGCTGTACCATTCGGCGCGCAACTGCTACCGGCTGCTGAAATTCAAGCATGAATAAGCAATACGTAGGCCTATTGGGCGCCACAAGCCTGGTCGGCGAATGTTTGCTAAGAAAACTGATCGAGAATAACTGGCATATCGCTGCATTTTCCCGCCGGCCAATCACAAACGTAATGCAGCACTCGCAAATCACATGGCAACAATTTGATACAATAGGCAACGTGAAAGATTGCATTGAGGAAAACGAAATTCACACTTGGTTATGTGTAGCACCCATTTGGATATTACCCGAACACTTTGATCTTTTATCAGCTTATAACGCCCGGCGGATCGTCGTATTATCCTCCACCAGCCGTTTCACCAAAGCTACCTCACCCGATCCCGATGAAAGAAAAATTGCACAACAATTGATTGAAGGCGAAGAATGTTTACAAACGTGGGCTGCTGCGCATGGCATACAATGGATTATATTGCGCCCGACACTTATTTACGGATACGGACGCGATAAAAATATCACCGAAATTGCACGATTTATTCGCCGCCTTGGATTTTTCCCTCTACTGGGGTCAGCGCTCGGCTTGCGGCAACCGGTGCATGGCGAAGATGTCGCTGCGGCATGCTATGCCGCGCTTGGTGCATCCAATCTATCCGGTCGCGCCTATAACTTAAGCGGCGGAGAAACTTTGACCTATCGCGCAATGGTGGAGCGCGTATTTAAAGCGATGAATCATCCCGTACGTACATTCACGGTGCCACTGTGGCTTTTTCAAATAGCAGCCTGGGGACTGAAATGGCTGCCGCATTACCGTAACTGGACTGTGGCCATGGCGGAAAGAATGAATCAGGATTTAAAATTTGACTGTTCGGAAGCCAAACAGGATTTACACTTTCGCCCGCGGCCGTTCAACCTGACAATAAACGATTTGCCTGGTCAAAGCTGACCACCAGCAATTATAATTAATTCAATCGATTGCATTTTCACCGATAAATCTCTCAACAGCACGGTATTGATAACCAGATGAAGTTCAAATTTAAAGCGCCTCAGAATGAAATTGCACAGGTACTGACCAGCTTTAAGAAAACCTTTAGAAACATTGGCGTTTTCAGTGCCGTCATCAATGTGCTGATGCTGATGCCGGCCATTTATATGCTGCAGCTTTATGACAGCGTATTAACCGGCCGCAACGAAATGACACTGCTCATGCTCACGCTGATCATGTTGGGCGCGTACACGTTCATGGGAGCGTTGGAATATGTGCGCAGCTTTGTATTAATCCGTGTCGGTGCGCAACTCGATATGAAATTGAATAAGCGCGTATACACGGCTGCTTTCGAGGAGAGCCTGAAACAAGGCGGCAGCAATGCCGGGCAAGCTTTAAAGGATCTGACCAACCTGCGGCAATTCCTCACCGGCAATGCGTTGTTCGCTTTTTTTGACGCGCCGTGGTTTCCGATTTATTTATTCGTGATCTTCATGTTTCATCCCGTTTTGGGCGTTTTTGCTTTGTGCGGCACAGTCATACTCATCGCGCTGGCCTATATCAATGAAAAAATTTCGCATAAGCCGTTAGCCGAGGCCAATTCAATGGCGGTTGCATCCACCAATATCGCCTCCAATAATCTGCGCAATGCCGAAGTCATCGAAGCAATGGGCATGCTGCCCAATCTCCAAGCGCGCTGGTATAAACTGCACCGGCGTTTTCTCAATCTGCAAGCCGAGGCCAGCGAAAAAGCCGGTATCGTCACCGCGCTGTCAAAATCCTGCACTGTCGCGCTGCAATCGCTGATGCTGGGGTTGGGCGCCTTGCTGGTTCTGGACGACAGTATTACGCCGGGGATGATGATCGCCGGTTCCATCCTATTGGGTAGAGCCATTGCACCGGTGCAATTACTGATCAGCGTATGGAAGCAAATCGGCGGTACACGCAGCGCCTACGAACGATTGATCAAATTACTTGACCAGCACCCGGAAAGAAAAGCCGGGATGGCGCTGCCTAAACCGCAAGGTTCTATTGCTGTCGAAAATGTCACGGCGGCCCCACCCGGCAGCAAGCTTCCAGTGCTCAAGGGATTGACTTTTTCCCTGGCTGCCGGTGAAGTGCTCGGCATCATCGGTCCGAGCGGATCGGGGAAATCGACACTGGCGCGCTTGCTGGTTGGCGTATGGCCGGCTGCCGCGGGGAAAGTCAGATTGGATGGCGCCGACGTTTATCAATGGAACAAAGACGAGCTGGGGCCGCATATCGGATATTTGCCGCAAGATATCGAACTCTTCGCCGGATCGGTTTCAGAAAATATCGCTCGCTTTGGTGAAGTCAATGCGGAGAAAGTTATCCTGGCAGCCAAACGTGCCGGCGTTCATGAAATGATCCTGAACATGCCGGAGGGTTACGATACGCTTTTGGGTGATGGCGGCGCCGGTCTTTCCGGTGGACAAAAGCAGCGCATCGGTTTGGCGCGTGCTATGTACGACGACCCCTCGCTGATCGTGCTCGATGAACCCAACTCCAACCTCGATGACGTGGGCGAACAGGCGTTGCTGGCCGCCATCGTTGATCTGCACAAACGCGGCAAAACCATTGTCTTGATCACGCACCGCACCAGCATCCTCAGCGCAACCACTACATTACTATTGCTGCAGGAAGGAACAGCGAAAATTTTCGGACCGACCAATCAAGTGGTAGAAGCGCTTAAGAAGCAACAACAAACTCAACAGGCGCAGCTGGCGCAACAAAAGGCCGAACAACAAGCTGCACAAAACCAAGCATCCCAGGCCGCCAATACGGTCAATTCCCAAACCGGCTGATTTTTGCCATGGCTTTTCCATTGCACTTAAGAAAATACTGATTACCGGATAGGAAAAATAATGAAGCTCGCAGCAGAAGAAAAAAAAACCGCTATTGATAATGCCTCAGCCGATTCGGCGCATCACGTGGAGACAGATGAAACGCTGCATACCCGGCTGGGCTGGTGGATTGTGCTGGCGGGCTTCGGCGGATTCATGCTTTGGGCAGCTTTTGCACCGCTGGAAAAAGGCGTACCGGTTCCAGGCACCGTTACAGTCGCCAGTCATCTGCAGGCTGTTCAACATCAAATCGGCGGAATCATCGACAGCATCCTGGTTAAGGAGGGCGATCATGTTGCAGTAGGTCAAGTGCTGGCGCGGATGAACGATACTCAAGTCAAGGCACAAGCCGAGATCACCCGTAGTCAACTCTATACCGCCCTGACAATGGAGGCTCGCTTACTGGCAGAGCGTGATGGGGTGGACAAAATCACGTTTCCGCAAGATTTATTAGCACAACAAAATGATCCGCGCGTCGCCAACAATATCGCTATACAAACTCAGCTTTTTACATCGCGCAAATTAGCTCTGCGGCATGAAATCGCCGCACTGGATGAGAATATTGCCGGTTTAAAAATGCAATTGCGCGGACTGGAAGCATCCAAAACCAGTAAAAACACGCAATTGAAGTTTTTGGAAGAACAATTAATCAATATGCGCGATCTGGAGCACGACGGTTTTGTACCTCGTAATCGCGTATTGGAGTTGGAACGCACCTATACTCAATTGACCGGTGATATTTTTTCCGAAACCGGAAACATCGGCCGGACTCAACGGCAAATTGCCGAGCAGGAGCAACGGCGCATTCATCGTCAACAGGAATATCAAAAGGAAGTAGGACAGCAGCTAACCGAAACGAAGCGGGAAGTTGATTCCTTACGCAATCGCCTGAACGGACAAGATTTCGAATTGGCCAACATTGAAGTTAAAGCGCCTGTAGACGGAATCGTGGTCGGCATGAATGTGTTTACCGAAGGTGGCGTTATCAGCCCCGGATTCAAATTGATGGATATCGTGCCAAGCAACGATATCCTGATCGTTACCGGAGAAGTTCCGGTTCATTTAATTGACAAGGTGCATCTCGACTTACCGGTCGACCTTATTTTCTCTGCCCTGAATCAAAAGAAAGCACCTAATATTCCGGGCATTGTCACCCAGGTATCAGCGGATCGCCTCGTTGATGAACGAAGCGGGCTGCCGTACTACAATATGAAGGCTGCCGTAACACCGGAGGGCATGAAAAAACTCGCCGAAGAACAGATACGCGCGGGCATGCCGGTGGAAATATTTATCAAAACAGGCGAGCGCTCGTTACTAAGTTATCTATTCAAACCGATCCTGGATCGTGTGCATTCCGCTTTGAGTGAAGAGTAGCGGTAATGATGAATATTCCTAAAATCTCGTTTTCTGTTTGGCTTTTGTTCAGTTTATTCAGCTCTGCTCAGGCAATGAACCTGCTGGATGCTTATGAAGCTGCACTCAACCATGATCCGATTTACCGCTCCGCTTATCATGAAAATGAAGCCGGACAGCAAGCTGAAACCATTGGCTTGGCAAGCTTGCTGCCTAACTTGGCTATTACTCACAATCAAAGTAAAAGTGCGGGAACCATTTCAGGACAACAACAAAGTCTGACTGGAAATATTACAAATTTTTCTCAACATACTCATTTCGATAGTCAGATCAGCTCATTAACACTTCGTCAGCCATTGATCAATTTAGAAGCTATGGCCAGTTACCGCATGGGTAAAGCGCAAGCCGACTCAAGCCGGGCTAAATTCACCGGGCGCAGCCAGCAACTGGTGGTGCGGTTAGTGGAAGCCTATGTAGAAACATTGCTGGCTCAGGATCATGTCAAAATCACCGAAGCGCAATTAAATGCACTTGATGAGCTCAAGCGCGTCAATGAACGCATGCTGATAAAAGGCGAAGGCACCACCACCGATGTCCTGGAAACACAATCGAAACACGCGATTGCACAAGCTAAAGCGATTGAAGCAAGAGACGAGCTGGAATCCGCTCAACTTACACTTGGAGCCATCGTAGGGCAAAAAATAACCCAACTCGATCGATTGTCTCATGCGTTTAATACCCGATCCATTCAGTTGCAAGATTATGATGAATGGCATGCCATGGCTCTGGAACGAAATGCCGAGATTGTGACGCAACGTCACACCGTAACATCCGGCAAGGAAGAAGTCAGAAAGAATTTCGCAGGCCATGTGCCGCGCGTTGATTTGGTCGCCAGCTTATCAAAGAATAATAGAGGGTCTTTTATCACGCGCAATCAAGATGCCGAGCTTGGCACCATCGGTGTCGAAGTCAATTTTCCTTTATACACGGGTGGCCGTGTAAATGCGCTAACGGCGCAAGCAAAAGCAAATTATGCGCGCGCTGAAGCCGACCTCGACGCAATGACCGACAAAGTGCTAGTTGAGTTAAAAAAGCAACATAATTTACTCAAAAGCGGTGTCAAAAAAATTGAATCATTGGAACTGGCAGTCAAGTCAGCCGAGTTGCTTGTTGCTGCAACAGAAAAAAGTATCCGCGGCGGTATCCGGATCAATTTGAACCTTCTGGAAGCACAGCAACAACTGTACACAGCCCAACGCGATCTTTCGCAGGCGCGGTACGATTACCTGCTGGCTTATCTACGCCTGCAATTGGCCGCAGGCACGTTGGTATTGGATGATTTAAGAAATATAGCCAGCTATTTTAAAGCGGATTCGTATTGATTCTTCGGAAAACGTTGATTAATTCGGCGAGCGAGACCTATCAACAAGATAGGCAAGGAAGCGAATACCGTGCAATGAAGCGATTTACTCGTACAGTCAATTAATCAGCGTTTCCTGAGGGATTACACGACCGGATTGCTCAACGTAACAACTTGTTAAAAAACATTTTCGAGGAGGCCGGGCAAGGTAAAACAGGCGAAAAGTGCAGTTCATACTTAAAAAAGAAGCATTCTGAGTCTGTTTTAATACTGTAGCAGCAACGCAGATAGTTTATCAACGGCCCGCTAGCTAAAGTGCAGCAGCTAGTTCCAGCAAATACCATTCGTATCCGATCAATGTGCTATAACCGGTGAGGATCATGTACTTGAGATGCCTGACGCGTAAAAATTTAGCCAATCGCACATTATGATGAATCACCAGTAAAATGAGCGCCATCGAGGTAAGTGCGAGTTTTATCGCGACAAACTTTTCCGCACTTTCCTCAATCAGCACCGCCATGAACCAATTGATCTCTTCGCCGCCATTCATCAGGATGTTAAGCGTCAAATGAGCATCCAATGCGCTTAAAAATAAAATTGCAATGACACAAAACAGCAAACTTCCCGCATAACGATCGACATATTCCGGTTTCCCTCTCGCCGAAACTCTCCGGTCTGCGCTTCGCTTGCCCATTTTAATCCCCAAATGGTAAACGCAAAAAAACGGCATTTCCTGGCGGCGATCCTGTTTTCTACTGTCTGTAGTTACAATGATATTAACCATATCAACTCCATTTCTCTTATTGATTCATTTCATCGTACGAATACCGGCTTCCCGGTCAATGCTCACACAGTGTGCGCGGGAAGCACCGGACAATTCACTGAGTCAGTTAAAACACACGGCAAGACTGCAAGAAATTAAACATATCATGCACGCCATCGGACACGGTGAATTGCTCGCGTCAACAATCATTCAAAGCTTCACAAGCATATCAGAATGGAGTGATTAGATTTCTGGTACATCGCTACTAAAAAAGGAGGAAATGACGCCTATGATTCGAGAAGAATAGCCGTTTTAATTGCAGAGAAAAATCTGAATCAATAAAAATAATCCTGATGCGAGAACTTGCGAATCATGCGTATGATTATCAAGCCGGTTCAACAACCTTGGCATGTTGCAGGCGATAGCCATAACCGTAAATTGTCAAAATATCCCATTCGCTTCGCGCCGAGAGGCTAAGTTTATGACGAATACGGCTGATGTGCGTATCCACGGTGCGTGTATCGACTTCTGCCGACAATCCCCATATTTTTTCTAGCAAGTGAATTCGCGACAACAGTTTGTTCATGTTTTGGAACAGATAGCATGCGAGCACGAATTCTTTCTGAGTAAGACCTGCGTTCTTGCCGTCAACAATGATCGCCTGATTTTCTGAGTCGATTTCGTATGGCCCAAACTGTAATATCGCAGGCTGTTTTTCCCTGCTGCGGCGCGCCAGAGTTTCAATCCGGGCTAGCAGCTCGAAGTGCCGCGAAGACTTCACGAAATAATCATCCGCGCCCATGTGCAGAACATTAACGACATCTGATTCACTGCTGCACGACGTAACGCAAATGATTGGAATATGCCAATCCAGATTCTCGCGAATCCACTTGAGCGCTTCCCCGGCGGTTCCATCTGGCAATATCCAGTCAATTACGAGCAGATCGAATTTTTTATCCCGCAGTGCATCGAGAAACGAGGCAATGGTCCCAAAGAACTCACATTGGTACTGACTCGGTGAAAGCAGCAGCTCATAAATAGCTACTTGAGTTGGTTCGTCTTCAAGAATTCCTAAACGCATAGACATTGAATTTAATACGATTGATTTAAGTTGATACCCATTTTCCGGTGTACCGGTTACCGCACCATTCAATGTGCGGCAATTTGCTGGTTTGGTAATCGGGTATTCAGAGCATTTCTTGAATCGAGTATGAACAGCTAAACGCACGCATTTTTAAAATTTAGTAAACCAACTCCGAACGCAGCCACCCCAAAACTCAAACCAGATAAACCTTCCCTCTGAGCGGAAGCCGGAACCCCGCAGCGCTACGCGGGAACTTCGTTCAATGCAATAGCCAAAGCATCCGCAATGCCTTTTCCATATGCCGGATCGGCTTTCAGGCAATTGCGGATATGGCGGATCTGGATTTCGCGCGGCGCACCGCTGATAGAGCGAGCGGTGTTGGCGAACAATGCTTGTTGCTGCGCTGGCGTCATCAACCGGAACAAGGCGCCGGGCTGCGAGTAGTAATCCGTATCCTCGCGGTGATTCCAGTGATCGGCCGCACCTTCGATCGACAGCGGCGGTTCGCGGAAATCCGGCTGCTCCTGCCATTCACCATAACTGTTGGGTTCATACCCCAGTGTGCCACCGTGATTACCGTCGACCCGCATCTGACCGTCGCGGTGATAGCTGTGAAACGGACAACGCGGCGCATTGACCGGAATCAAATGGTGATTGACACCCAGACGGTACCGTTGCGCATCGCCATAGGAGAACAACCGGGCTTGCAACATTTTGTCCGGCGAAAAACCGATACCAGGCACGACGTTGGCGGGGTTGAACGCCGATTGCTCGACTTCGGCGAAGAAATTCTCCGGATTGCGATTGAGTTCCATCACGCCCACCTCGATCGACGGAAAATCGCGATGCGGCCACACCTTGGTCAGGTCGAACGGGTTGTACGGCACTTTGGAGGCTTCAACTTCCGGCATGATCTGCACAAACAGCGTCCATTTCGGAAACTCGCCGCGTTCGATGGCTTCGTATAAATCGCGCTGGTGGCTTTCACGATCCTTGCCGATGATCGCCTCGGCTTCGGCATCGGTCAAATTTTTGATGCCTTGCTGACTCTTGAAATGAAATTTTACCCAAAAGCGCTCGTTGTTCGCGTTGATGAAACTGAACGTATGCGAGCCGAAGCCGTGCATGGTGCGGTAACTCGCCGGGATGCCGCGATCGGACATGACGATGGTGATCTGATGCAGCGCTTCCGGCAGTGAAGTCCAGAAATCCCAGTTATTCTTCGCGCTGCGCATGTTGGTACGCGGATCGCGTTTGACAGCGTGATTCAGGTCGGGAAATTTCAATGGATCGCGCAGGAAAAACACCGGCGTATTGTTGCCGACCAAATCCCAATTGCCCTCCTCGGTATAAAACTTAACCGCGAAACCGCGGATATCGCGCTCGGCATCCGCCGCGCCGCGCTCGCCGGCAACCGTGGTGAAGCGCGCGAACAACTCGGTTTTCTTGCCGATCTGCGAAAAAATTTTGGCGCGCGTGTATTTCGTAATATCGTGCGTCACCGTAAACGTACCGTAAGCGCCGGAACCTTTCGCGTGCATGCGCCGCTCCGGAATCACTTCGCGGTCGAAATGCGCCAGCTTTTCGAGCAACCAAACATCCTGCAACAACACCGGACCGCGCGGCCCTGCAGTCATTGTATTCTGATTATCCGGCACTGGCGCACCGGCGGCTGTGGTCAATTTCTTCTGATCGCTCATGGCATCCTCCTCGTAAATGTGAATCGGCAGGTTACAACACAACAAAATCAAATAGACAATCCAGCAAAAGAAACATTTCCCGGACAAAAATTTGAGAATACGGAAATTGGATGCCAAGCGGAATCGCAAAAATCCGAAGCGCGCAAAGAGCGTCTGAGAAGTTATCTGGATCAACCCGCCAGAATCGCCCAATTCTGTTGAATTGTTAAGTTACTGCACCCGGCATTTTCAATAAATACTTGAACTTTGCTTGGAAACGTGTATCTTAAACGAGTCTTTTGGATTCAAGTTGTGAAATGCGATGCTTACAGTTGACCTTTTTCCTTGATATTCGATGGCCGCTACGGTTCGCTGTAGAAAAATATATTCATTCATTATTAAGGAAATCAACATGGCAACAGGTGTAGTTAAATGGTTCAATGACGCCAAAGGTTTTGGCTTTATTACCCCAGATAACGGTGGAGAAGATTTATTCGCACACTTCTCCGCAATCAACAGCAGTGGTTTCAAATCATTGCGCGAAGCTCAGCGCGTTACCTTTGACATTACCACCGGCCCCAAAGGTAAACAGGCATCCAATATCGTGCCGCTGTAAGTTAGCGCACGGCAAATGCATAAACAAAAACCCCGGTCTACCGGGGTTTTTGTTTGAATGAGGCAGTTAAATTACCTCCCTACCTCCCGACAAGCCGGAAACGCTGATTAATTCGGCGAGCGAAATGAGGCGATAGGCGCACGGAACGCAAGCGGCCTAGATATATCATCAAGATAGGCAAGAAAGTGAGTACCGCGCAACGAATCTATTCGCGCATATAGTAAATTAATCAGCGTTCCCTAAGCATCTGTAGGTAAGCCGGCCAGACTGAATTGGACAATGTCATTTCTTTCTGAAATATTTTGTTTTAGGGGCTGTAGTGGATTAGCTTAGCATCTAAGCTAATCCACTACAGCCCCAATCTGTTTTCCGGTCTCAATACCAAGCAACGGGTCAGCGCTGCGGAAAGAAAGGTAAAGGAAATGCGCGAAATGGAGCGAAAAACCAAGCTAGCCATCGAGCAGGAAGTCAAAACCGCTTTCTTGAAACTGCAAGAAGCATTGGCGCGACTGGCCGACGCGCTTTTGCTGGCGCCTTTCGATGGTATCATCGTTAAACGCCTGAAACAGCCGGGAGACATGGGAATGCTGGGCGTTCCGGTGGTGATGCTGCAAGTTGCCGCACGGTCTCAGGCTGGAAGCCGAAGTGCCGGCCGCCTGCACCGGAGCGTTCGATTCCGGAGAAACGGTGGTGGTGCGGATCGATACGATCGATCAGACTTTCAGCGCAACGATCGACGAGATCATTCCGGAAATGGATGCGCGAATGTACTCGCAACTGATTAAGATTGCACTACCTGCGGTTGAAGGTCTGAAACCGGATATTTTGGCTGGCTGAAACAAGCGTGCGAAGAACATACCGCATTGCTGATACCGGCCAGCACCGTGCAGCATCTTGGCCAACTGAAAATCGTCCGGGTGCTGTCCAACGGACGGCAATCCACGCACCATACCCGCACCGGCAAAACCTTCGGCGACCGGGTCGAAGTCATTTCCGGCTTGCATGCGGGTGAAATCGTCATGACCGATCCCCAGCAGGCGCAGTGGTGGATAATACCGAAAACCGGAGCGTCAGGCATAGCCTGACGACCAAGATCGTCAACGTTTTCACGACTTCGCAGCTTTCCATACTGTTTCTGATTATCTCGATGCTGGCGGGCGCGGCTGCGCTGATACTGACGCCGCGCGCGAGGAAGATCCGCAAATCGTCGTGCCGGTGATGGATGTGCTGCTCGAGTACCCCGGTGCGTCGAGCAAGGAAGTGGAAAAACTCGCGGCCACGCCATTGAAAGTGCTGCTAAAGCAAATCGAGGGCGTGGAATATGTGTATTCCGTATCCCGCCCTGGCGCGGCGGTGATTACCGTGCGCTACTATGTCGGCCAGAATTACCAGAATAGCCTGATCAAAACTTGGAACAAACTGCTATCCAATCAGCATCTGATTCCGCCGGGTGTGACCGGCTGGCGGGTCAATCCAGTCGAAATCGACAATGTGCCGATCGTCATGCTGACGCTGTCGTCGCAAAGCGGCCAGCATGATTCCATGACGCTGCGCCACGTTGCCGATGAGCTGATCGTCGCATTCAAGAGCATCGACGATATCGGCAAAAGCTGGGTGGTTGGCGGTGAACAGCGCCGCGTATCGATCTACGTCGACCCTGTACGATTCTCGATCCAATCTTCTCGGGGCTGGCTTGGAACTTCATCTTCGGCATCTTCGCTTCAACATTATTTTCCCTGTTGGTGATTCCGGTGGTCTACTTCCTGATTCACAAACGGGATGACGGTCATATTGCAGTCCGCTAATTCCGGATAGGTTATTGACTGACTCGATCAACCGCAGCACTTTGACCTAAGTTTTTTATATTTCCCTTGCGCCAAGGAGTGAGTTTCCGCTTTATGCAGCAAAAGTTGAAGCCTGGTAAAACAAGGCAAATGCCCGCGAAATTCTTTTGTACATCGTTACAACCATTGCAGCTTCTACACTCGCTTCCATCTTGTACTATAATGCCGCACGACCCGGAAATTCATATCCTTATCAAAGTATCAAAGTGAAATCCATGAATACCACAGATATCAAAAGTTACATGCAGTCCGTCGGGCAGGAAGCGCGTGCCGCGTCACGGCTGGTTGCAAAAGCGGATACGGCGGCGAAAAATCGCGCGCTGACGGCGATGGCGAGCGCCATCCGGCGCGACGAAGCGCTTTTGCTGGCAGCCAACGCCAAGGATCTGGACAATGCGCGCACGAAAGGCTTGGAAGCGTCGATGATCGACCGTCTGACCTTGTCCGCCAAGGGCGTGGCGACGATGGCGGAAGGCTTGTTGCAGATTACCGCGCTGGCCGATCCGGTGGGCGAGATCAGCGGGTTGAATTACCGTCCGTCCGGCATTCAGGTCGGCAAAATGCGCGTGCCTTTGGGTGTCATCGGCATTATTTATGAGGCGCGCCCGAATGTGACCGCCGATGCCGCCGGTTTATGCCTGAAAGCGGGCAATGCGGCGATTTTGCGCGGCGGTTCGGAAGCGATTCACAGCAATCAGGCGATTGCCGCGTGCGTCAAGGAAGGTTTGCGAGTGGCCGGGTTGCCGGAAAGCGCGGTGCAAGTGATCGAAACCACTGATCGCGCCGCGGTGGGCGAGCTGATTACGATGAAGGATTTCGTCGATGTGATTGTGCCGCGCGGTGGCAAGGGACTGATCGAGCGCATCGCCAACGAAGCGCGCATCCCGGTAATCAAGCATCTGGATGGCGTTTGTCATGTGTACATCGACGATCAGGCGGATTTCGACAAAGCGATCCGCATTGCCGACAACGCCAAAACGCAGCGCTACGGCACTTGCAACACGATGGAAACATTGCTGATCCATGTCGGCATCGCAGAGAAAATTCTGCCCGCGCTGAGCAAAATTTATTTCGATAAGCATGTTGAATTGCGCGGCGACGCCGCAGCGCGCGGCATCGTTCCGCAAATCAAGGAAGCCACCGAACAGGATTGGTACGAGGAATATCTTGCACCGATTCTGAGCATCCGCATCGTTGATGGATTGGATCAGGCGATCGATCACATCACGAAGTACGGTTCGCAGCACACCGATGCGATCGTCACGGAAAACTACACACGCGCGCGCCGTTTTCTGCGCGAAGTCGATTCCAGCTCGGTGATGGTCAATACCACCACGCGCTTTGCCGACGGCTTCGAATACGGTCTCGGTGCCGAGATCGGCATTTCGACCGACAAAATCCACGCGCGCGGCCCGGTCGGGCTGGAAGGACTGACCAGCCAGAAGTTTATCGTGCTGGGCGACGGTCAGTTGCGGCAATAACCCGGCGCATATCCGCGTGGCGGAGAACAAACGCTGCGCTCACTTCAGCCAAAGGATGCTATGACGCAAGTTGTTGAAATAAAAATTCCCGATATCGGCGACTTCAAGGATGTTCCCGTCATCGAAGTGCTTGTTACGCCCGGCGATGCGGTTGAAAAGGAAACTTCGCTAATCACGCTGGAAACGGACAAAGCTTCGCTGGAAGTGCCCGCGCCGCAAGCCGGCGTGGTGCAAGACCTTAAGGTTAAAGTCGGCGATAAAGTATCGGAAGGCACCGTCATCCTCACTCTGGCAATCACAGAGCAATCTACCGAACCGGTGCGCTCGGAAGCAACAACTCAAAAACGCGAACAAGCACCTGCTGCGCCTGTTGCACCAGCACCCGCCGCATCCCCGCAACCCATCGTTCCGGGCGATATGCACGCGGATGTGGTGGTGCTCGGCGCCGGGCCGGGCGGTTATACCGCCGCTTTCCGCGCAGCCGATCTGGGCAAGAAAGTCATTCTGATCGAACGCTATCCTTCGCTCGGCGGCGTGTGTCTGAATGTCGGCTGCATCCCGTCGAAAGCATTGCTGCATGCAGCCAAAGTTATCACCGAGGCGGATGAAGTGGCAGCGCATGGGATTGTTTTTGGTAAACCGCAAGTCGACCTCGACAAGCTGCGCGGCTGGAAAGAATCGGTCATCGGCAAACTGACCAAGGGGCTGAAAGCGTTAGCTAAACAGCGCAAGGTCGAAGTCATTCACGGCAGCGGGAAGTTTGCCACGGCACATAGCATTCAAGTCGAAACGACGGAAGGATCGAAAACGGTTTCTTTCGAGCACTGCATTATCGCCGCGGGTTCCAGCGTCACGCGCATTCCCGGTTTTCCGTACGACGATCCGCGCCTGATCGATTCCACCGGCGCGCTGGCGTTGAGCGACGTGCCGCAACGCATACTGATCATCGGCGGCGGCATCATCGGTCTGGAAATGGCCACGGTTTATTCTGCGCTGGGCAGCAAAATCAGCGTGGTGGAATGGATGGATCAATTGATTCCAGGAGCCGATCCGGATCTGGTCAAACCGCTGCAGCGCCGCATTAGTAAACGCTACGAAGCGATTTATCTGAAAACCAAAGTCACCCAAATAGAAGCTGCTGAGTCCGGGTTGATCGCCACGTTCGATGGCGATAATGCGCCGCAACCGCAGACGTATGACCGCATTCTGCTGGCGGTCGGGCGCCGTCCGAATGGGCGTGAGATTGGCGCCGAAGCAATCGGTATTCAGGTCAACGAGCGCGGCTTTATTCCGGTCGATGCGCAAATGCGCACCAATCTGCCGCATATTTTCGCCATCGGCGACATCGCCGGAGAACCGATGCTGGCGCATAAAGCCACGTATGAAGGCAAGCTGGCCGCCGAAGTGATTGCCGGACATAAAGCCGTCTTCGACGCGCGCACGATTCCGTCGGTCGCCTACACCGATCCTGAAATCGCCTGGATGGGCCTGACCGAGAAAGAAGCGATCAAGCAAGGTATCGATTACGAGAAAGCCGTCTTCCCGTGGGCTGCCAGCGGCCGCGCGATATCGATGGCGCGCGAGGAAGGCTTGACGCAACTGCTGTTGGATAAAAGCACACGCCGCATACTCGGCGCCGGCATGAGCGGCATCAATGCCGGTGAACTGATCGCCGAGACGGTGCTGGCGCTGGAGATGGGCGCAGATATGCAGGATCTCAGCCTGACCATTCACCCGCACCCGACACTTTCGGAAACCGTGCTGTTTGCCGCGGAAATAGCGGAAGGAACTATCACCGACCTTTTTGTACCCAAGAAATAGTATCCGGAACCGGAGTCCGGTTACTTACAATTTAAGATAATCCCAACTCGTTACTGCATTGACACCCTTCATCATAATGACTAAAAAAATACGCCCGTTTCTCACGGCAGCGCTGACAATCGCAACCGGATTTACCGGAAATGCCTTCGCCACGCATATATCGCAACCGGTTCTGATCGATCCGCAAACGCAATACGCCACTGGCGAAACCGTTGTACTGCGCGGCAGAGTGGATTACAACGAACAACCCGCGCCGGATGTCTTGCTCAACCTCAAACTGACCCGCCCGGACGGATCGGTCGCAACCGATCAATCCTACCCGAGCGATCAGAGCGGGCTGTTTGAATTCAAGTTCGACACCCGCAACGAAAAACCGGGCAGCTATCAATTCACCGTGACGTCACATTGCCTGGAAATTCACCGCTATGCGTGCACGTACAAAAATCAAACGCTGCCGATTTATCTAAAATAACCCATACTCAATTACCGGATGCCGCAACCGCATCGCCCGCTGAGCGGGCGCAGCAAAATTTGGCAGCAAGCCAGTCAGTTTGCGGAAAAAATGACAATATAATAACTATTGGCGACATTTTTTCAGGGACGACTAAATAAATGATTGCGCTGTAATTGCCGCAGCGCCAGCGGTTTGTTCTTTATTGCTTTATCCTGAATATCGTTTTAATACCGCGTGATCTCAAAGCATCGCGGCATTTCTGACTACAGCATGCCTTGTCAGCATGAATCCGAGCGCCCGTCTCAATCCCGGTTTTATCAAGCAACAGCAGCAACGGCTTGCTGTCATGGCAATTGGCAGCCGTGTTTCCACTGCCAGTACCAGACCATTGTTATCAACCAGCGTTATGCTGCTTATAGCCAAACACCGGCTTGCCGTTCTTCTTAACCCAGCGCGCCTTGGTATCTACACCAGATTGGGTAACTTCAATGATGCGCATAGCCGCTTGAGCATCTGATTCATCATCCCGGTCTTCGCGATCGCTAACCACTTCATGGGATGGTTGGTCTTAGGTTTACGCGCACTTTGCGTGATGCTTGCATCCACATGACATCCCTTCTTAACCGTGATGTTGTGTGTCTGAATTTGGTGATTAATTTGTTCTAACAAGCCATCCCATACGCGAGCAACTGTCAGGCGGGTCCTGAAGCGGGATAATACGGAATGAGTCCCTCACATCATCTTCCAAGCTCAAACCCAAGAATCGCATCACGTGCAGATTCGAGTTAGCCATGTCTTCTACCGCCTCATCACTGAGACCACCACTCCAGATTCCTGCTAACAGCATCTTGAAAAGTAGCAATCCAGGATATGCCGGACGACCGGTGGCATCCGATACAGGTGCATAATGTTGTGCGACTGCTTACTCTATCGGTTTCCAGTCAATCAGTGATCTATTTGGTTGAGAAAACTCCCTTTGCGGGTGCGGCGGGTAACATCAAATTCCGAGAAACTCATTAAATTAATTTAACATTATGTTTCAAATGTAAATTATTTCATCCCGTGCAACTAAATCTGCTTCTGATCGTGCAAGGGTCTCCCAGTATGAAGCGGGGGCACAAGCTTGCTTTGCACTTGTTGATTCTGTGCATGGCGCGGAAATCGGAGCTGATCGAAGCCTGATGGGAAGAGTTTGATTTTGAAAAAGCAAAATGGGAAATCCCCGACGAACGTATGAAGAAAGACAAGCCGCACCTTGTTTCGTTGTCCTGGTAAGCCATGGGAGTCTTGATCAACCGATTGCAAAAAGCACTTTGAATGTTACAGTGCGGGCACTGGAAGTTGCGTGCGGAACTTTGTGATTCACGATTTCCGGCGAACGATATCAATCTATTTGCGCTAAGCAGGTTTCAATTCGGATTGGGTAGAAATGTAAGAATTTCTAACATTGTTTACAGTATTCAAGAGAATGCTGTAGATGAGTGGACCATAAACGTACCCGATAACTCAGTGAGGTAAGCCCTCGACTTTGCCGGGGGACTCACGGTGGTTTGGAGAATCATCTATCTCGACCAAGAAAAGGAGATTCGAGATGAAAGAGTATCAGAGTTTGATCCACACAAAGTAAGACTAAACAACTGAACAACTAAGCAACAGCAAAAATACTCACACTCTGGATTCAGACTTAACCTGATCTATTAAGACCTTAATACTTCGTAAGATGAAGAAAAAATGCCTCTTCCTGAAACAGGAAGAGGCATTTTTTTACATCAGGACAAAGCTTTATTATTGTCAATAAATCAAACCAGTATTTTATAAAAGTTAAGTGGATTGGATATTAGAGGCTTGTTTTCCTTTTGGTCCTTGCGTGACATCAAAACTCACTTTTTGACCTTCTTTAAGGGTTTTAAAACCAGACATGTTGATTGCTGAGAAGTGAGCGAATAAATCCTCGCTGCCATCATCTGGAGTAATAAAACCGAAACCTTTGGAATCGTTGAACCATTTTACTGTACCTGTTGCCATTTCTACTTCCTATATAAAAACTGGGCCGGAAACCCTAATACTATTTGAATTTCAAGACTATTGACGGATAAAATCAGTACCGCTGAAACTTGAAGTCAAACGCCATTTGCTGTTTTACGCAAATCCAGGGTTAAAGTCAAGAGGTTACAGGGTGTTTGTGTATCTGGACTTGGCAATTGTCTTAAGAGACTTGAAAATTTTGTCGTAATCGCCAAATATGTCGATGCTATGATGAAATATTTTTGTACTAATTATTTATAATTGGAATCAAATAGGAAAAAGAAAGATGACGGAAAGTAGTTCGGAAGCCGTTATACTCGCAGAAGAGAAGATAAAGCAAAAACCGCCTCCACTGTATAAGATATTACTTTTGAATGATGATTTTACACCGATGGAGTTCGTGATTGAGGTATTGAAGCTATTTTTTTCTATGAACCAGGAACAGGCAACGCGAATAATGTTAAGGGTGCATACGGAGGGGGTCGGAGTATGCGGTGTATATCCTAGTGATATTGCAAGCACGAAGGTTAAACAAGTGATTGATTTTGCCAGGAAAAATGAACATCCACTAAGGTGTGTTATGGAGGAAAACTGAAATGATCGCACCCGATTTAGAAGTCAGTTTGCATATGGCGTTTGTGGAATCCAGGCAGAAGCGCTATGAATTCATTACAGTGGAGCATTTGCTGTTGGCAATGCTAGATAACGCAAGCGCTGCGGAAGTATTGAATGCCTGTTTGGTTGATATCGAAGAATTGCGATCAGTGTTACTCGATCACATTGCACGTCATACTCCAGTGATAAAAGGCAATGAGGATGTTGATACACAGCCAACATTAGGTTTTCAGCGAGTCATTCAGCGCGCCATATTGCATGTCCAGTCTTCGGGGAAAAAAGAAGTAACGGGTGCTAATGTATTGGTGTCAATATTTGGCGAAAAGGATTCTCATGCTGTTTATTTTTTGCATCAAAGGGGTGTGACACGCCTGGATGTAGTTAATTATATTTCACATAATATTCGAAAGATGCCGCAGGAAAATGATGCCAAGCCTGGAAATGAAGGAGACGTCGAGCATGAATCGAATTCTGGCGGAGTACTCGAAAGTTACACAGTGAACCTCAATCACTTGGCGCTTATTAATAAAATTGATCCATTAGTTGGCCGTGAAAAGGAAATCGAGCGTGTCATTCAGACATTGTGCAGACGACGTAAAAATAATCCTTTGTTGGTAGGCGAAGCCGGTGTAGGTAAAACCGCAATTGCAGAGGGCTTGGCAAAGCGTATCGTTGAAAAAGATGTACCTGATCTTCTTTTAAAACACCAGATTTATTCGCTGGATATGGGAGCTTTATTGGCGGGCACCAAATATCGTGGTGATTTCGAGCAACGCTTAAAAACGTTGCTGAAACAGTTGACTGATAATCCAAACGCAATTTTGTTCATAGATGAGATTCATACATTGATTGGCGCAGGTGCCGCATCAGGTGGCGTTCTGGATGCATCGAATTTGTTAAAACCAGTTTTAAGTTCAGGCCAATTGCGATGTATTGGCGCTACAACTTTTAGCGAGTATCGTGGAATTTTCGAGAAAGATCATGCATTATCAAGACGCTTCCAGCAAATAGAGGTTAATGAACCCAGTGTTGATGAAACTGTGGCCATCTTGCGTGGACTGAAATCGCGTTATGAGCACCACCACAAGGTTAAATATACTGTCGGTGCATTAGTCTCCGCTGCAGAACTTTCTGAGCGTTATATAAATGACCGGCATTTGCCGGACAAAGCCATCGACGTGCTTGATGAAGCAGGCGCTGCTCAGCGCTTGCTGCCGAAATCGAAGAAACGTAAGGTCATCGGTAAAAGTGAAATAGAAAGCGTGATAGCGAAGATTGCGCGAATTCCTCCGCAAAATATCTCGACAAACGATCGTAATCGATTGAAAACTTTGGGTCGTGATATGAAAGCGGTCGTTTTTGGGCAAGATAATGCCATCACCGCGTTGACAGCTGCGATCAAAATGGCACGAAGTGGATTAGGCAATCCAAGAAAACCGGTGGGTTCTTTCCTTTTTTCGGGACCAACCGGAGTCGGTAAAACCGAAGTAGCACGACAACTAGCTTATGCTTTGGGTATTCATTTGCATCGCTTTGACATGTCCGAATATATGGAGCGTCATGCAGTATCTCGCTTAATCGGCGCGCCGCCAGGGTATGTGGGATATGATCAGGGTGGATTGTTGACTGAAGCTGTGATCAAGCATCCTTACTCAGTGTTATTATTGGATGAAATCGAGAAAGCACATACCGATATTTTCAATATCCTATTGCAAGTTATGGATTATGGTACGCTGACGGATAATAATGGCCGGAAAGCGGATTTCCGCAATGTCATCATCATTATGACTACGAATGCGGGCGCCGAATCACTGGCGAAATCTTCGATTGGGTTTACCAAAGCGAAGTCATCTGGTGATGAGCTGGTTGATATCAAGAAACTTTTTACGCCTGAGTTTCGTAACAGGCTTGATGCCATCATTTCGTTTGCTCCGCTGGATCAAGAAATTATTTTACAGGTAACCGATAAATTCTTAATTCAACTGGAAACTCAACTGCATGAGAAGAAAGTAGAAGCAAGCTTCACGGAAAAGCTCCGCAAATATCTTGCGAAACACGGTTTCGACCCTCTTATGGGTGCGCGCCCGATGGAACGGCTTATCCAAGACACCATTCGCAGCGCGTTGGCGGATGAATTGCTGTTTGGGCAATTGGTCAACGGCGGCAAGGTGACTGTTGATATTGATGATAATGATAAAGTAATCCTGACTTTTGAAGAAGAAGCTGCAATCATTTGATTAAAAGGCTCTCATTCTGCAATAGAGTGAAGAGCCGCCTAAAATATCCAGCGTAGATTACCTGTAAGCAAGCAAAATAAGGGAGGTGCTCATAAAAATGAGCTTCCCTTATTTTTTACTCCATTAACTTGAGATCACCTATCAGCGTTTCTTCAGGTAATGGTAATATACAAATTTTCTTGGTTCTCAAAAAATTTCAAAGGATTGGTATCACCATGTTTTCGCAGAAACACACAATAGAAAATGTCGACCCAGAATTATGGCGGGCGATTAAAGGCGAGATGCAACGCCAAGAGGAATATATCGAGCTGATTGCATCAGAGAACTATGCCAGCCCTGCGGTCATGCAAGCCCAGGGCTCTGTTCTAACGAATAAATACGCGGAGGGCTATCCGTTCAAACGCTATTACGGCGGTTGTATGTTCGCGGATCAGGTAGAGCAGCTAGCGATTGACCGCTTAAAAGCGCTTTTTGGTGCTGAATATGTCAATGTGCAGCCCCATTCCGGCTCGCAAGCCAACGCGGCCGTCTATTTGTCAGTGTTAAAGCCGGGCGATACTCTGCTTGGCATGTCATTGGCGCATGGAGGTCATTTAACGCACGGTTCCAGCGTGAGCATGAGCGGAAAAATTTTTAATTCTATTTCGTATGGTTTGCATCCGGATACTGAAATTCTGAATTATGACGAAGTGGAGCGGTTAGCGCATGAGCACAAACCAAAAATGATTGTTGCAGGCGCTTCGTCTTATGCGCGGATTATTGATTGGAAGCGTTTCCGCAAAATTGCTGATGAAGTGGGCGCTTATCTGTTCGTCGATATGGCACATTATGCTGGATTAGTGGCTGCCGGTTTTTATCCCAACCCGGTAGGTATTGCGGATTTTGTTACGAGCACGACTCATAAAACCCTACGCGGTCCACGCGGAGGGATCATCATGGCTAAGCCGGAGCACGAGAAAACGCTGAATTCCGCCATTTTTCCGCAAACCCAGGGCGGCCCCTTGATGCATGTCATTGCTGCAAAAGCAGTCGCGTTTAAGGAAGCAGCCAGCAAAGAGTTCAAGGATTATCAAGAACAGGTCATCGAAAATGCGCGCGTCATGGCGAAGGTACTAACCAATCGCGGTTTGCGCATTGTTTCGGGGCAGACGGACTGTCATATGTTTCTGGTTGATCTGCGGGCGATGAATCTGACCGGTAAACAGGCGGAAGCGTCGCTGGAGCACGCTCATATTACAGTTAACAAAAATGCGATTCCAAACGATCCGCAGAAACCGTTCGTAACCAGCGGCGTTCGTGTCGGTTCACCAGCGATAACCACGAGAGGTTTCAAAGAGCTGGAAGCAGAGCATTTGGCGAATCTAATCGCTGATGTCCTGGCGGCGCCGGAAGATTCAGCGGTCTTATCGCGTGTGGCTGACGAAGCAAAAAAACTGTGCGCAAAATTTCCGGTTTATGGATAAACCTCATTAGCGTGAACAGAAATGAATAACTGTCTGTTCAGGCTGTGAATGCGGTTTTAGCTGTGTATGAAATGTCCTTTTTGTAATGCCGATGACACCAATGTCATTGATTCAAGGGTCAGTGACGATGGTCACAAGATCCGCCGCCGCCGCCGCTGCCCTGCTTGTGATAAGCGATTTACGACGTATGAGACGGTCGAATTACGTTTACCGCAAGTGGTAAAGCACGACGGCAGCCGAGCGGAATTTGATCGGAATAAACTGCTGACAGGTTTTAAACGGGCGCTGCATAAACGCCCCGTTCCTACCAGTTATGTCGATGCGGCAATTGATCGCATCGTGCAAAAGTTTTTAGCAATGGGCGAACGCGAAGTATCATCGCGCAGTGTTGGAGAGAGCGTGATGGAAGAGCTCTATAAACTCGATAAGGTCGCCTATATCCGCTTCGCATCGGTTTACAAAAGCTTCCAGGATGTGGATGATTTTCGTGATGCGATCAAGGAAGTGCAGAAACCGCATTCGACCTTGCCTTCCAAGAAAGTATTCTGAAGCAGTAAATGATCATCAGTGCGCTTCCATCTGTCAGGGCTTTCAACCCAATCATTCCAAAGCAATAACAGCTAAGATGTTCTCCGCTGCAGATTACGTCTTCATGTCGCATGCTCTACGCTTGGCCGAACAGGGACTGTGCAGCACGACGCCCAATCCGCGTGTCGGCTGCGTTATTGTCCGCGATGAACAGATTGTCGGCAGCGGCTGGCACGAGAAAGCCGGGCAGTCGCATGCGGAAATTAATGCCTTGGCTGATGCAGGGGCATTGGCGCACGGCGCGACGGCGTATGTCACATTGGAACCCTGTAGTCATCACGGGCGTACACCGCCTTGTGTAGATGCCTTGATCGCGGCAAGTATCGCGCGGGTTGTGATGGCGATGGAGGATCCCAATCCGCTCGTGTCGGGACGGGGGCGCACCTTATTGCAACAAGCGGGAATCAGTGTACAGATGGGATTGATGCAAACCGAAGCGCTTACGCTGAATGCCGGTTTTGTTTCTCGTATGACGCGTAAGAAACCTTGGGTGCGATTAAAGATAGCGGCAAGTCTGGATGGCAAGACTGCACTCAACAACGGCGCCAGTCAATGGATTACCGGTGAAGCCGCGCGTCAAGATGGGCATCGCTGGCGCGCGCGTTCTTGCGCTCTCATGACAGGTATCGGCACAGTAGAATCCGATAATCCACAGTTAACCGTTCGCCACGTCGAAACAGACCGCCAGCCAAAGAAAATCGTGGTAGATAGCCGTCTGGCAATTCCATTGAATGCCCGCGTGCTGCAAGATGGTACAGAAACATTCATTTTTACCGCTCAATTTGGAGATCCCGAAAAGAAAGCCGCGCTCGATCAACTGAATGCCCGGGTCATGGTTTTTCCCAATGGAAGCGGCGCAGTCGATCTGCAAGAAATGATGGCAACGCTGGCTGATTTGGAAGTCAATGAGGTTTTGGTAGAAGCCGGGAGCAGGCTCAATGGTGCTTTGATTGATGCGGGGTTAGCCGATGAATTAATTATTTATCTTGCTCCGCACCTGATCGGTGACAATGCATGCGGTATGATTGCATTGCCTGAGCTAACCGATCTTGAGTACAAGAAGCCGCTTAAAATTCAGGATGTGCGGATGATCGGTCAAGATATCCGGTTAATTGCGAAATTTTTATAGCGCTTTTTTATTCGCGCAATGGCCGTTTGGCGAGCTTGCGTTGTAATGTGCGGCGGTGCATATTCAATATCCGGGCGGTAACCGAGATGTTATTGTCATTCTCGGTCAGGATGCGCTGAATGTATTCCCATTCCAACCGGCCTACCGATAAAGGATGTGCGCTGATCGGGATATTCGCTTCCCCCACTGTGCGTTCAAAGGCCGCCATGATTTCGTCGGCGTCGACGGGTTTCGCGAGATAATGCGTGGCACCCAGTTTGATCGCTTCCACCGCGGTGGCGATGCTGGCATAACCGGTCAGCATGACGATACGGGTTCCTGGATCCAGGTTTCTTAATTTCTCAACCAAAACCAAACCGGATTCACTGGATAACTTGAGATCGACAATGGCATACTCAGGCGTTGATGCTTCAGCCAGATTCAGCGCATCCTCGATCGTATGCGCGCAGGAAATACTAAAGCCGCGCTTGGTGAGCGCTTTTGATAATACCTCGCAAAAAACCAAGTCATCATCGACAATGAGTAAACTAGGATATTCGCTATCGTCAGTTAATGAGGATTCAATCATTCTTCTGTCCTATCAGCGGTAAAATCACTTGGGTGCAAGCACCGCCATTTTCAAGATTAAATAAACGCACACTGCCGCCGAATCGTTCAATATTGGCATTGGCAAGGAACAAACCAATGCCGAAGCCCTGTCCCGGTGCTTTAGTGGAAAAAAAGGCTTCACCGGCGCGCTGCATGACTTCCGCAGACAAACCCTTACCATCATCAATAATCTCGAGTTTGAGTTCCAGGTTTTCGTCCCAATGACTTTTGATCTCAATGCACTTGGAAGATGCATCCGCGGCGTTGTTCAGCAAGTTCAATAGGGATTGGCTCAATAATTGATTATCCATAATCCTGGGTGCGGGCTGCTCTCCCGTGCATTGATAAGTAAATTTGACCGATGGGCGTATCAGTTTCCATTTATCAAGAACCTGCGATAGGAATGCATCCACGGGTAATCCATTGCCATGCTCGGCTCTTGCCTGTCCCACTTTTGCCAATAGTTGCGTCAAGGTTTGTTTGCAATGCGCAATTTGATCCCGAAGGATGTGCACATTATTTTGGAATTCCTGATCCTGCGTATATTCCTGCTGGAGTTCTCCAGCGATAACCGCCATGGTTGACAGCGGTGTGCCAAGTTCGTGTGCGGCGCCCGCCGCCAATGTACCGAGTGCAATAATTTGTTCGTTGCGTAAGGCATGTTCCCGCGCTTTCGCCAGATCCTGATCGCGTTCGCGAATGGATGAACTCATTTTTACAACAAACCATGCGATGATGACGGTGCTTAATACAAAGGCCAACCACATGCCTGACACATGCAGCGTAAATTCGATCAAGTGTTTGTTGTGGTCGTGCGGTAACGGCACATAATTGAACAACAGCAAGGTGTAGCAGGCGATGGTGATAACGGCCATAATCCAGGTATAGCGCCACGGTAGTGTGGCGGCCGCTATCGTCATGGGCAACAAAAAGAACGAAATAAACGGATTGGTTGAGCCGCCGCTAAAATACAGCAATGTGCTGAGCGCCAGAACATCGATCTGCAGTTGTAAAAAAAATTCCAGGTGCGATACCGGCCAATTCCGATGCAACCGGACCCATGTCAACAGATTCAACAAAGCGAGTACTGCGACAACGGTGATCATTTGCGCCCAGGGAATGACGATATCGATGGTCCAGTGCACTAGTGCAAAGGTCAGGCACTGGGCGGCAATGGCAATGTTTCGCAGGAGAAACAAGCGTTGCAAGTTTTTACTGAGGGGAGATTGACTGAGATCACTGAACATTTGCGATGGTGTCGCTTTGATTACCTGCGAAGTTGATAACTTAGCTTAAATTGTACAACATGGCGATGCGACAAATTGTCTCAGGTAGAGCCTGCCGGGGTTAAGCAGGAAAAAAACTGTGGCAGTTAAGCTTTACCGCAGGCGTCGCAGTCATGGTAAGTAGCGGTGTTTTCGGTTAAAATCGTGAGCCGGTTTTACGGTAGACCGGAAGTTGGCACCATCTTATTGAAATTATTTTATGATTCTAGTCCTTACTCCCAATACCCGGCACGATAGTCCGGAATATAAACAGTTGATGGCGCATCTTGCCAATTTTTCAGGGATATCGGCGCGCATTCATACCGAGGCGGGCACTGAACAAACGCTCACAGAAATCTATCTGATCGGTAATACCAAAGTGCTGTCGATTGAGGATATCAGCTGTCTTCCTTGTGTTGATCGTGTCGTCAGAGTTTCCGAGGAGTACCGGGTTTTGGGGCGGCACGAAAATGATGACCGGCCAACCCATTTTGATTATAACGGTGTCCGTTTTGGACAGGATTCACTGAATGTATTTGCCGGATTGTGCGCAGTGGATACCATCGAGCATGTTGAGATCATGATGAAAACACTGCGCGATCATGGACAGGCTTGTACGCGCATGGGAGCGTACAAACCGCGCACCAGTCCCTATTCGTTCCAGGGGCATGGAAAAACCTGCCTACCTTATGTTTTCGATCTGGCGGGAAAATACGGGATAAAAGTGATTGCGATGGAGATTACCCACGAATCGCATTTGGAAGAGATACGCAATGCGCTGTACCAAACGGGGAATGCGACCGGTGTCATGTTGCAAATTGGAACAAGGAATACGCAGAATTTTGAGTTGTTGAAAATTGTCGGCCGGCAACAAAATTTTCCGGTGTTGATTAAACGCGGTTTTGGCATTACTTTGGACGAATCATTAAACGCCGCTGAATATCTGGCTTCGGAAGGCAATCGCAAAGTGGTGTTCGGCTTGCGCGGCATGAAAACAAATATGGGAGACCCGCACCGTAATTTTGTCGATTTTTCCCATGTTCCTGTGGTCAAACGGCTGACGCGCATGCCGGTTTGTATTGATCCATCCCATTCCGTGGGTACTCGTGCCGGCTCACCCGATGGTATTCTGGATATTATGCATGTCACGGCGCAAGGTATCGTGGCGGGGGCGAATATGGTGCTGGTTGATTTTCATCCGGTGCCGAGCAAGGCGTTGGTTGATGGTCCGCAAGCTTTGCTGTTGAAAGAATTACCACTATTTCTGGAAGACATTCAAATTGCCCGGGAAGCTTACGAAAAACGCGCCGCATTGGCCCGGCGTTATCAAGAAGGGTAAATATTGTGTCAAATTTCACTGCCTGTACTTGTGTTGATGAATGAGTTCAGGTTGCCTATCCATTGTCGGAGGATAAATAAATGATCAAAGTACTACTCTCGAACCCTAGAGGGTTCTGTGCCGGCGTGGACCGTGCAATTGAAATCGTTGAGCGTGCACTGACCATGCATGGAGCACCCATTTATGTGCGCCATGAAGTCGTGCATAACCGTTTTGTGGTCGAGAACCTCGAAAAGAAGGGTGCTGTATTTGTTGAAAATCTCGATGAGGTGCCGCAGGACAGCATTCTGATTTTCAGTGCGCATGGCGTTTCGCATGCGGTGCGGCGGGAAGCAGCCGAGCGGAAATTAAAAGTATTTGACGCCACTTGTCCGCTGGTTACCAAAGTGCATGTCGAAGTTGCCAAAATGCGCAAGGAAGGAAAAGAGATCATCATGATCGGCCATCAGGGGCATCCGGAAGTCGAAGGCACGATGGGGCAAATTGAAGGTGACGACAAAGGTATGTATCTGGTCGAAACCGAGATGGATGTTGAAACCTTGAGGGTTAAGGATGAAAGCAATTTGGCATATGTGACGCAGACGACATTGTCGGTCGACGATGCTGCCCGCATTGTCGATGCTTTGAAGAGAAGATTTCCGATGATTATCGGACCCAAGAAAGACGATATTTGCTATGCCACGCAAAACCGTCAGGATGCCGTTAAGAAAATGGTTAATCAATGCGATTTAGTCATTGTGGTTGGCTCTCCCAATAGTTCGAATTCTAACCGGCTTTGTGAAGTGGCGAGAAACGCCGATGTGGAAGCATATATGGTGGACCGCGCTGAGCAATTACAGGAAGCGTGGTTTGTCGGGAAGAAAAATATCGGTATTACAGCCGGTGCTTCTGCTCCGGAGATATTGGTACAGCAAGTGATTGCCCGTCTTAAACAAATTGGCGCCGAACAAATCGGTGAGGATGTGACAATTGAAGAATTGAGCGGTGTTGTAGAGTCGGTTGTATTTCCACTACCCAAAGCTTAGAAGCTATAAAGATAGCAAAATGCGGTTGAATCAGGTGGAGCCACGCGAAAAAATGCAGTTTACCAGGGGTCACAGCTTGATTTCGACGCTGAATGACTGAATACGTTAGTTTTTCAGTGCTTCCTTAAATAGTTAGAGCTTATTCCATCCCGTTTGGTAAGGGGTGGTATCAAGGGGTTGCGATGCTCCGGTGATTTCATTTACCAGTATCTCGGCACTGGCGGGGGCCATCGTGACGCCATAGCGAAAGTGGCCGCTATTGATCAATAAATTATGAATATCGGGATGCCGCCCAATCGTTGGAATATTTTCCGGCGAAGCCGGACGTAATCCTGACCAGTGCTGCTTAATCGGCATTCTTTGGAGCGCTGGCAAAATGGCTTGAGCGTGCTGCAATAGATAATCTCGAGCACTTGCCGTTGTTTGTTTATCAAACCCGGTATCTTCCAAAGTGCTGCCGATTAGTAAATGGCCATCACGACGCGGGATTAGATAGACATTATTTTGCACGATAATGGAGCGTATTGGCGGCGCGTCAAATTTAAATAGTAGCATTTGTCCTTTGACCGGTCTGATGTCCAATCCGGACGCATAGATTCCTAAAATTTCTTTACTCCATGCGCCAGCACAAACAATATAGTAGTCGGCGACATGTTCACCGCACGATGAATCAATGGCTTGTATTTGTTGGTGTGCGGTTTTAAGGTGATTAACTGTGCAGTTTTCAATGATCTTTCCTCCTAATAGTTCAACACGGCTTCGCAACGCACGTAAGAGTCTTGGATTGCGGATCTGCGCAACATCCGGCAAAAATAAGGTGTGATTTTGCGTTTTTAGCGCATCAGCTTCGGCATTCTGATTGGTTGAATGAATGTCATCAGCTGAACGCCGCTCAATTCTAATTTCTCGTCTGGAACACCATTGCTGCGCGGTTTCTGCATCAAACGGCGGCAATATCAGCATGCCGGATATTTCGTACTCGGGATCGATTCCGGTTGTATTGTGTAAAACGGAAGTCCAAGCTGGGAATAGCTGCGCACTGTAGCGGGTGAGACGAGTAACCGCATCTGCATAATCCCAAGGGTAAAGCGGAGACAAAATGCCGCCACCCGCCCAAGATGCCTCCTTCCCAGCTTTATTGCATTCAAGGATTGTAACTTTAGCGCCCTGAACTAAAAGGCGTTCTGCGGTTGCAAGTCCTATGATTCCAGCACCAATGATAACGACATCTTGTTTCATAACGAACAAATTACTTGTGTTTGCGCTGAGAGAAAAAGTCTTGGTAAGGAAAATGCTGTTCCACACGGATCGTGTAATAACGTTTTGTACTGAATTAATAAATTGTTTGAAACATAAGATTGTGCTTGAAAAGCTAAAGTTTGTCTAAATTGTGGCCGCTAAATCTAGCCGGTAGTTAGCTGCAAATCAACTTAAAAGATGGTATGGAAATATTCAAATGAGAGAGAGATCGCTGGCTAGTCGGCTGTACCACAATGGTTTTACTATGATCGAGCTGCTCGTCACA
>JAFEEI010000046.1 GCA_018241205.1 Pseudomonadota bacterium | reverse complement strand
TTCGAGCGCGACAACCTCGACTGGCAAAGCCGCGAGCTGGCTACCGTGGGCATGCTGTCCGCGCTGCCCGGCACCGAACCGCAATTGCAGGCGCACATGCGCATCAGTATGAACGTTGGTATCACGGCAGGCCAGTTGCGTCAACTCACTCAGGTGCTGGCCGAGCGCGTGGATGCCGATATGGCCCGCCGTGCCCATGAAGCGCTGGAGCGCCACCTTGTCACCCTGACCTTGGAGAAGAAATAACCATGCAAGCCACCATGCTCTACGGGCCGCGCGACATCCGCTTCGAGAAGCGGCCCGTCCCGACCATTCTCAAACCCACCGACGCCATCGTGCGTATCGCCGCTACCTGTGTTTGCGGCTCCGACCTGTGGCCGTACCGGGGCATCCAAACCACGTCCGCTCCCACGCCGATGGGTCATGAATATTGTGGCGTGGTCGAGGAAGTCGGCAGTGCCGTGCACAACGTCATGCCGGCAGGCCGAATTTGTCGGTGGCGCGCAGGCGCCGCTGCTGCGTGTACCGCTGGCCGACGGTACGCTGGTTGCCACGCCGCTGATGCCTTCACAAGAGATGCTGCCTGATCTGCTGGCCTTGTCCGACGTGATGGGCACGGGCTGGTTCGGTGCGGCGGCAGCCGAGGTGCAGCCCGGCTCCACCGTAGCCGTGGTGGGCGATGACGCGGTGGGATTGCTGGCTGTGCTTTCCGCCAGGCAGATGGGTGTCGGGCGCATCATCGCCATGAGCCGCCATGCGACGCGCCAGCAACTGGCACGCAGCTTTGGCGCCACCGACATCGTGGAAGAACGCGGCGATGAGGGTGTGGCCCGCATCCAGGACATGACGGACGGCCTGGGCGTCGACTGCGCGTCGACTGCGTGGGCACGCAGGAATCGCTGTGGCAAGCCATCCACGCCACGCGCGTGGGCGGCCATGTGGGCTACGTGGGCGTGCCGCATGGGGTGCTGCTCAAGGGCGAGGAACTGTTCTTCGAGCATGTGCATCTGCACGGCGGCCCGGCTCCGGTACGCCAGTACCTGCCGCACCTGATCGACCTCACGCTGGACGGCAAAATCCATCCCGGCCAGGTGTTCGACCTGACCCTGCCGCTGGCGCAGGTGGCCGAGGGCTACCGGGCCATGGACGAACGCCGCGCCATCAAGACGCTGTTGATGCCGTGATGTCGATCAAACCGGGCATTGTCGCCACCCACCTGAAGGATGCCTCAGAGCCAGTGGTGCGGCATCGTGGGCAAGCAACGTTGATCGCGGCGCTGCTGAGGTTCTTCGTCATCGCGCTGGACGCGGTCGTGGTCAACTTGGCCTTCCTACATTGGCTCGCGATCTGGACACTGGCGTGGATGGTCTGCAATGGATGGTGGACGGATAGCCGGAGGGGGTACAAGGGCGAAGCTTCCACCGCGTAATCCTTACAGGAAAAATAGACCAGCACGCAATTCCCGCCGGACGGCCTGTCTTTCATCCTGACCAGCGCCCCGACGCGCCCATTTGATCCTTGCTCATGGGAAAACTCCGAAGCTCGATCAGCATATCTGCAGGACTATTCAATTGCTCCAGCTGTATTTGAAAAACCGATTCATAAAAGCGCTTGGCCCGGTCCATATCCTGCACGTAAATCTCAAACCATCCGACGGGGTTGTGATTCATGCGCGACTCCTGTGATTGTTGATTGCTTTTATCCTATTGATGTACTTTAATCTTACTATGAGTGAGAAAAGTCATAGAATTATTTTCTATCGTGTTGAAAAATAATTATTTTGATTACCAGCGCTATTTTTATCCGGGAAACACGAAAATATGAGAATTTTGCTGATTGATGACCATAGTATGATTCGTTTAGGTATAAAGGGTTTAATTCTGCAAATACATCAAGAAGCGGAAGTTCTGGAAGCAGCTGCTGCGCAAGATGGGCTTCAGATTCTGAAGGCGGAAATTCCGGATCTGGTTTTTCTCGATTTGAAACTTCCGTGGGAAGTTGGAGGCGAGATCAACGGGAAATTCGGCTTGGATGTTCTTAGAGCAGTCTGCGATATGGAAAGACCCATTCCTGTCATTGTAATTTCAGGTGAATTTATCAGTAAAAATGCGGTGGAGAAAATCTTAAAGGTAGGCGCCGCATCATTTGTTCCTAAGGCAGCTTCTGTGGAAGTCATGCTGGAAGCCATTCAGCGTGCAATAGGAGGAGGTGTCTGGCTGCCGTCGGAGATAACACCGATAGAATGCATTGAACAACCGCCAAGCATTGATTCGTTGCTGCGCGATCGGCCCTTATCCGTTACTGCTGCTGATTTAAGCATTACTGAACGCGAATTTGATGTGTTACGCCTTGCGATGCAAGGCAATGCGCCCTGGAAAGTGGCGAGAATACTGGGAATCAATCCCGCCAATACGCGGCGCTATTTGTCTAGATTGTACAGCCGGTTCGGAGTGATCGATTTATACGGTCTGCAATGCCATTTTGCCAAGACGGGGCAACTGCTGGGGATTATTTCTTCACCCACTCGCTCGTGTGGTGTACCTGAATAAAGCTACTTGCTGAGCTTTTATGATCAGGGAATCCGGTGAGATTTCCTTGCGATCAGTATCTATTCCAACTACTACAGTTGTAGTACTACCTGTGTAGCCTACTAATTGATCAGTATCTTAACCATAATAAACCGACAGATGAAGCGTAATCTGTCGACCCGTCAAATGACATGAGAATCAACAGAAATGATAAATTCGCGGCATTTTGCAGAGGTCTGCTACCTTATAACAGCATTGAGTTTTAGTGAACTGACAGGCGGCTTAGACAATGATGATTCCGGAAACACATAATAAAGGCTGATGAATAGAAGATGCAGCACAAAATCCGTATTCTGGTGATAGAAAGTTCCGATCTTGTCCGGATGGGGTTATACGCGTTCTTTGATAATCATGCTTCAGTTAATCTAATTGCTGCTACCGATTGCATACACGATTTGCTGTTTTTGGTGAGGCAACATCAACCCGATGTCATTTTGATGGATTTGCAGCTGATCGAAGGTCACGGTATGGAAAATTTTTCCAGGTTGCAGCGCCAAATTCCGGAAAGTAAGGTTTTAATTCTATCTTCAAATGAAGAGCGGCAACCGCCATTGCAAATGTTGCCGCCAAGTACGGCAGGTATTGTCAGCAAGTACAGTTCATGCAAGTTATTGCTGAATGCCATCACTGCAATTTATGCCGGAAAGAAGTGGTTGAATCACAGTACATTACCGGTAAAACGTGCACAACCCAGTTTGGCTAAACCGCCAGCCTTGTCTGACAATCATCCAACAACCGATTGCTTTAAGTTGAGCAGAACTGAAAGCCGCGTTGCTTCTCTTGCATGCAAGGGTTTGTCGGCAAAGGAAATTGGACGGCAACTATCAATCACGGAAAAATCCGTCCGCAATCAATTGTCGTCAATCTATAAAAAAGTGGGTGTCAGGAAACAAGTTCAGCTCTGTATCAAAGCGCCTTTGCACAATTATTTCCAGTAATTCTTTCATCCTTTGGCGAATATCTCTTACCTATCAATATGGTGATGCTGGGGATGATTTTCTCCATGGTGGAGGTGGAATTGGAGTATTTGATAGAGACCTGAGTTTTAATGCTGATGGTCATTTGAGTGCTGGATCGTATTTCGAGGGTAGCGGTTTTAACGGAAATGGAGGTCAATCGAGCGGTATCTATGTCGATACATCGAATGGGTATATATAGTACAACCCGACATCCGGTGTCGCTGGCGACAGCTACCACTTCGCTACCGTTGATCCAGCCACTATTGTAGGCGGCGTATCCTCTCTTTCTGCCAATGATTTTATAGCGGCACATTACCTGTTTTGCATTGAGTATCCGTTGCTTGCTATTGCTAACCGAATCAATTGCTGAGCATTTTTTCTTCGATCTCCCGGGTGCGAATATCGCGCCCGCTTGAAACTGCTTCCTGAACTTTTGCGATGAGCGAATCCGGTGCAATTCCCTTACGTTCGATGTACCGCAGCGGCTTGGTAAGTAACGCTGTGGGAATGTCCAAATTGGCTGAATAAAATACGACAGGCACAATAGTCCAATCGAAGTGTTGTTCGATCAGCTTGACGACATCGGCGCCCGTTTCGTTATTTCTCAGCCGGTAATCGGAAATCACGACATCCGGCGCCCGGTCGGGAGCGGCCTCGATCAGCTGCTTAAGATCTTTCAGGTTGACGGCTATGCGCACAATGCAACCCAAAGATTCGAACAATGATCGTAGCCCATTCAGTACGTTTTTATTGTTTTCGACTACGATTACATAGGCGCCCGCTAAAGAAACCGTAGATGTGGTAATAGTGAGCGGTAACTGATCCTGCCGGACGGGTGCATCGCATCTCGGCAAGGTGATCGAAAACCGTGAACCGTGGCCCAGCAGAGAACGAAAGCTCAGGGTATGTCCGGATAAACGTTCAACCAGTAAGTGGACGATAGGAAGACCGAGACCGATCCCTGGCGCTTGTTCATCCACTTGGTAGAACTCCTCAAATATTTTTTGATGCTGATCAGGCGCAATACCGGCTCCTGTGTCCCATATGTCAATCCGCAAAGTTTCGCAAAAACCAACCGCGCCGATGACGATGCCACCTTTCTCGGTATACTTGATGGCATTTGAAACCAGGTTCTCGAGGATGCGCTTGAGCATTGCATAATCGCTTTTCCCATGTAACTTGCTTACTTTTGATGGACGAACCCGGAATTGGAGATTGATTGATTTTGCCGGCTCAGAAAAGCGCTTCTCAATCTCCATGAAAAGATCGTGTATTGAGATCGCTTCCAACTTGGGTTCATGTGCGCCCCATTGAAACAGATCGTAGATGCCGCGTATGCCTTCCGCGATGTCGCGCCGGGAGCGCTCGATTTCGTTTAATGCTTCGATGGCCGTGCCGTTGGCTGTCAAGTTTGGATCAAGTTTCATCACCACGGTTTGCGCGCCGATCGCGGCAAGCGGCTGCATGGTGTCATGGTAAGCGGCGCGAATGAACCGTTCGCGTTCCTCGTTCTTGAGCTTCAGAAGATTGATCAACCGCTCGCGCTGCTGTGCCGCGGCGGTCATAATCTCAACGCTCCGTTTACGCTCATATTGTGCGTTTTGCGCTTCCTGTTCCGCGCGGGCGCTGGCTTCGATGGCAAGCTGCCGCTGTTCTTCCAGTGCCCGTTCCCGTATAAACCGTTCGCGCTCGCTAACCTCGAAACGAACCGCGTAACTTATTCCAAATAAACTGAAACAGAAGTAATAAAAAAAAGCAGCAAAAGTAAATTCACTACCAAATATAGAATGAAATTGATTACTTATGATGAGAAAGGCAGTGATTATTATGGTCTGTATAATTAGTGGCTTGGAGAAAACATAAGTCAATCCAAAAGTAAAAGTAATCGCCAGAATTAAGCCGAAAAAATAGAGTTGGTAGTTGATCGGATTGGGAACAATGAATAACATCGTGATAACACCGAAGCAACAGAATATGGATGTACCAATAATTAAGACTGTTACTATTTTTTCATCGTAGATTTCGCGGGTCCAGAACAATACCAAGCAAATACCGATCGCAATGGCACCAGCCAAGCGGATCGACATAATGGACATGAACATTTCGGTAGTATAAAGCCATTTTTGTTCGTGATAGCTAATCCAGTCCCAATAAGCAAAGATACTCCATGTAAACAGCGTAATCAGAAAGTTTGCGCGGCGATAGGGCAAAACACGCTTGGCGTGCGCTGTGCGAAATTCCTGTTCGTCCGCTGGCGGAAAAGGCTGCGGCGGTATCAATGACTCCAACATTGCTGCTGCGATTTTGTGCATCCATTCCGGATGATCTGATTTACGCATTGCATATTCCTCGAATTACTACAGTTGTGGTACTACCGCTGTGGTCTACCAATAGATGCATATTCTTACAATAATTGAATCGCATACCTAAGCATTACAGCCAGTATCTTAAATCGTTACTGGCAAATAATGTAAGAACTAGTTAAATCAAAATTCTTGATCTTTTAGCGTATTAAAGAACTGATCATTAATGAATTTGGTATGCAGATCAATATCATTTTTGTAAATGAATCACACTCATTAATGGTCGGATCAATAACTTAACTTAGTGGGGTTGTTATGAGAAAGTATAAATTGACTCGCTTGGCTGTAGCTCTCAGCGGAATATTGTTGATGAGCTCTGTTCAAGGGCAAGACGATGTTGGTGGATTTGAAGATGGAGGTTTTGAAGAGAGCTTTAATGGCGGAGGGTTTGACACCGAAGGAAATGGCGAGGTTTTTAGCATTAGTAACAATAGTGATCAGTATGCCGCTCATGAGGATCATGCGAGTGGAGGTGGTGGTGGATTCCATTCCAGTAATACCTTTGGTCGTTCTGATACTCATGATAAAGATGACTTTGAACAGGAGTAATGACTCATGATTTTCCAAGCCATTAATTTTGCACGTATTTTATTTATTGTTCTTGCTGCCAGCCTTGGCAATGCTTGGGCAGCGTTAGATACTACTGCATCAACTGATGATCATTCAGTTAACGTAGCCACCCCGTGGTGGGCATATACCAACATCAGCGCTGCTCAAGTAAGCTCCTTTTTGAATGCCAATGGCGCCCGTCTGACTGAAATCGAGGTTTATGCTGTCAGCAGCGGTGTACCAACGTTTACGGTGCGTATGGTTAAAAACAGTGGTGCCTATGCAGTGCCGGGATGGTGGTGGTACTACGGGCTGACCGCGACTGATATCGTGAATTACTTGACCACCAACAATGCTCGCTTGGTTGAAATCGAACCCTATGACGTGGGCGGGGGTGTAATTCGTTTTGCTGTCATCATGATTTCCAATACCGGCAGTGCTGGGCGCGCATGGAGTTGGCTGTATGGAGTGAGCTCGTCCCAGATCTCTAATTTTTTAACTAGCTCCGATCATCGGTTGATTGATCTGGATAGCTATTGGGAAGGTGGAGTGAAAAAGTATGCCGTAGTGGGAGTCGCTAATACCGGCACCGACGCCAAGAGTTGGCAGTGGTGGTTAAATCAATCCAAAACCGATATCACCAATAGAGTAGCGACGTTTGGGGGGCGTATCGTTAAACTTGATCGTCAACCTGATGGTACTTACAACTTTATTCAGGTTTCTAACAGCGGGAATAACAACTCTACTTGGTGGTACAACTTTGGTTTTTCTTCTATCACCAATTTGATCAATTATGCGAATCAATTGACTGCCCGGCCGATTGATATCGTAACTTATATCGATAGCAGCGGCATTCGATTTTATGATGCCGCCTTCATAAATAACAGCAGCACGCGGTGACCGTACGGTATCTTCTTTAAAGAAACCTTTTTGGATGCTAACGGTAACTCGATATAAGGGATTTTCGAAGCTTATCTAAATTATATCCAATGCAGGATGCGAGCCGGTCAAAGTTAAGTTGCCGGCTCGCATCCTGCCAAAGCATTCAGTTTGCTGAAGTTGCTGCACTTATTTCATGCCGTGCTTCGAGTTTAGGCCGATAAATCCTCACCGAAGATATATTCACTGCTGGATGATATACTGGCTTTTATCAATAAGCAGATTCAATTGCATAGTCAAAAATGCATAGCCGACGCAGTAATTCATGTCGCGCCGGTAGAGTCTGCAACAAGCCTATATCATCATGGAAGTGGATGCGTAATGAACGGAACCTTGAAACTGGCTTTTAAGCTTCTCGTGAACGACAAAGGAAAATACGCTGCTTTGTTGGTCGGGATTATGTTTGCCGTGTTTTTGATGGTGCAGATGACATCGATTTTTTCCGGCATTCTGGCGAAATCCTCCTCGACTGTGATTAACCTGGGTGCGCAGGTTTGGGTGATGGATCCGGCGGTGAATAATGTGGCGAATAGCATTCCGATGCCGGATTATGTGCTCGACGCGGTGCGCAGTATCAATGGCGTCAAGTATGCCGTGCCGTTGTATTCTGGCGGTGCGCTGGTCAAGCTCAGAAGCGGTGTGTTTCAATCGGTGACGGTGCTCGGGTTGGACGACAATAGCCTGTTCGGCCGTCCCGAGCTGATTGCCGGCAAGATCGAAGATATTTATGCCGAGAACGCATTCATCGCCGTACAAGATGCAGAAATCAACAAGCTTGGTGACATCCAATTGGGAACCGATTTTGAGTTGAACGATCATCGCGGTGTCATTGTCGGTATCGCCAAGGTGACCGCCAGCGGATTGTTCGGCATTCCCACGCTGTATACGACTTATAGCCGGGCGATTCAGTACATCCCGTCAACGCGCTTTACTATCTCGTATATTCTCGTCGAACCGAAAAATAATGATGCGATTTCGCATATTAAGGAGCAGGTTAAGCTGCTGGGTTATGAGGCGCTCACCAAAGAAGAGTTCATGCAGAAAATAGCGAATTACTACAAATACCAGACCGGGTTGGGAACCAATATTTTTATCATGACCATCGTCAGCTTTCTGGTGGGGCTATCGATCTCCGGGCAGACTTTTTATACCTTTATATTGGAAAATTTGGAAAAATTCGGCGCGTTGAAGGCGATCGGCGCAAAAGGGCATGAGCTGGTGTATATGATTCTTTTCCAAGCCACGTTCACCGCGCTGATTGGGTACGGATTGGGGGTCGGGTTGTGCACGCTCATCATCACAATCGCAAAACTCAAAGTCCCGGATTATTCCGCCAATATCACGTATACCACCTTGGCTTTTGCGTTTGCCATGGTGCTGATCATCGCTGCGATTTCCAGCTATATCGGCATAAGAAAGGTATTGAAGATTGAACCATTCGATATTTTCAGGGGCTAACGGGTGAATCCCGCCGTTTCCGCGCATGAACTGACCAAGTGGTTCGGCGAGGGTGATGCGAAAACCTTCGCGGTTCGGGGTATCAGTTTCGAAGCTTACTTTGGCGAGATATTTTTCATCGTAGGTCCTTCGGGAAGCGGGAAAACAACGTTATTGAGTATGATCTCGGGTATTCTGCGCCCCAATTCCGGCGCGGTGACTATCGATAGCATGGATATCTGGGCATTGAAACCCGATCAGATCGCTGAGTTTCGTTTGAACAAAGTCGGTTTCGTATTTCAGGATTACCATCTGTTTCCAAGGCTGACCACAGCCGAGAATGTCGCGATTCCGTTGATCCTGAAGAAACGCGACTGGGATGAATCGATCCGGGAAGCGGCCGGTTATCTGGAAATTGTCGGGCTGAAGAATAAAGCCGAGCTGCCGCCGATGAAATTAAGCGGCGGTGAACAGCAGCGAGTGGCCATCGCACGCGCGCTGATAAGCCAGCCGGATATTTTGATTTTTGACGAACCGACCGCATCGCTGGATGGCGATACCGGCCGACGCATCATGGATTTTGTGAAAACCAGCGTGCTCAACGACAAGCGCTGTATTTTGATCGTCACCCACGATAGCCGGATTTTCGAATTCGCCGACCGGATCATGAAAATGGAAGACGGTAAGATCGTCGGTATTGAGAACAGGAGGAACGGTGCAGAATAAAATCATCATTACCGTTGCCATAGGCGGCATCATCGCCGGCTTGCTCAGCGCTTATCTGGTCGGCCGGGAAAAGATGCCGCAACCGCCGGTTTTCGATCCGGCGCCCAATCCTTATGCCAAGGGCATTTATTCCACCGGGGTCATCGAGAGCCTCCAGCCGACCGGGGAGAATATCAATCTTTATCCGGAAGTGACGGGTGTGATTACCCGGATCCTGGTGGCCGAAGGGCAAACGGTCAAGCAAGGCGAACCGTTGCTGAAAATGGACGATTCGGTGCAGCGCGCGACCGTGGAACAGCAGCGTTCGCAAGCGGAAGCCGCGCATGCCTTGCTGGAAGAATTGAAAGCCCAACCTCGAAAAGAAGTTCTGGATGTCGCCAAAGCGCAACTGGATTTCGCCAGGGCGAATTTGACAACCGCCGAGACGCAGCTGAAGAAGTTGCAGAATGCTTATGACATGGATGCTAAATCGGTGAGCAAGGATAACCTGGATAATGCGATCAATGCCGCCAAAGCCGCAAAGGCCAGCGTTGAAGTTGCTTTGAAGAACTACAATCTGACCAAGGCAGGCGCTTGGAGTTACGATATTCAAAACCAGGAACGCCAGTATGCGGCTTTATCCAATACCTATCGTGCCGGTAGCGCCTTGCTGGAAAAATATACGATCAAAGCACCGGTTGACGGTGTCGTGCTATCGATAACAGCCTCGCTGGGCAGCTATATTTCACCGCAAGGCGTTTACGATACTTATACGCAGGGACTGAATCCGGTCATCGTGATGGGTAATTCCGAAGATGAGCTGGTGGTGCGATGCTATGTCGATGAAATCCTGATTAACCGGTTGCCGGATGTCAGCAAAATGCAGGCGCAAATGTTTCTGCGCGGTACAAAAATTCGTATTCCACTGGAATATTTCCGCTTGCAGCCCTATGTGTCGCCCAAGATCCAGTTATCGAACCAACGCACCGAACGGGTCGATGTCAGGGTTTTGCCGGTGTTGTTTCGTTTTAAGCAACCCGATAACGTGCAACTCTATCGCGGTCAATTGGTGGATGTTTATATCGATGAGGATGGCTAGTTTTTTGCCAAACCGGTATGCAACGTAAGTGGAATTGCCAAAGTAAGCGCAACGTTCTGAGGATGCAGCAGATTTTTCCGCTGCACCGGAATAGCATTGCGCTGGGATTTTGCACGATCGTGCTGCTGGCATTGGCAGGCTGTGCTGTCGGGCCGGATTTTGTCCGCCCGGATCCTCCGCAAACCGATCGCTATGTACCGGATGAGCAATCGCTGGAAATTGTCCCAGTCAATGGGCAGGTGCAACATTTTGCGCAAGATGCTGAGATCGTCGCGGATTGGTGGCGGTTGTTCCAATCGCCCAAGCTGGATGCATTGGTGCAGGAAGCGATCGATCATAATCAGAACTTGCAAGCGGCGCAGGCCAGTTTACGCCAGAGTCAGGAAAATTTACGCGCGGGTTACGGTATTTTTTATCCGCAGATCGATCTTGCCGCTGGCTTTAGCCGGCAGAGATTTTCCGCCGCCCGCTTCGGCAGTTCTGCCAGCTCGATTTTTAATTTACTGACCCTATCCACCACGGTCAGTTATGCACTCGATGTGTTCGGTGGACAACGCCGCGCAGTTGAGGGCTTGGGTGCGCAAAGAGATTTTCAGCGTTATACGGTTTTAGCCACCTATCTGACGTTGTCCGGCAATATTGTCAATAGCGTGATTGCCCGGGCTGCTTACGCCGCACAGATCGCGGCAACCCGGCAACTGATCGGCTTGCAGCAAGAACAAATTGCGATCAGCGAGACCCAAGTGAAAGCGGGTATTGTCGCGTATGCAAGTATTGTCGATCTCAAGGCCAAGCTGGCAGCACTGGAAGCTACGCTTGCACCACTGGAACAAAAATACAGCCAGGCTGAGCATCTGCTGTCAACGCTGACAGGCCATGCGCCGGGAGAGCGGGCGCTGGAGCCGGTCGATCTGGACGACATCATGTTGCCGGCCGATTTGCCCTTGTCGTTACCTTCCAAGCTGGTGCGTCAGCGTCCCGATGTTCTGGCAGCCGAAGCTACTGTGCATGAGAATAGCGCCAATATCGGCGTCGCCACGGCAGAGTTGCTGCCCAGCTTTACCCTGAGCGGTACTTATGGCCAGAACACCCGGAATCTGATGGATGTTTTTATGAGCAGCGGCAACTTCTGGAGCGCGGGCGCCAATATCGTGGCGCCGTTGTTTCATGGCGGTACGTCATGGCTGCACCGCAAGGCTGCGATCGCTGCTTATCAGCAATCCTTGGCGAATTACAAGCAAACCGCCTTGGATGCTTTGGCCCAGGTAGCCGATATTTTGCTGGCGCTGGAGCATGACGCCGAAGCGCTACGGAATTACACACAGCAATTGGATTTCACCCAGGAGGCGGTGCGCTTGGTGCAAACCAATTATCAGGCGGGGCTGGTCGATTATCTGCAGGTGCTGAACGCCAAGAGTCAGTATTTTCAGGCCAAGCTGGCATATCTGCAGGTCCAAGCCCAACGTTTGCAGGATACCGCGGCGCTTTTCGTTGCTCTTGGCGGCGGGTGGTGGAATGACGATAAAAAGCAAGAATCCTCGCTGAAACCGGAAGTTTTTCTGAGCTTCCGGCCATAATGCATCGAAGGCCTTACAGCCATACCATCAATCCCATTTCCAGCGGATGGGTCAGCAGCGAATGGTACGGGTAGGTGCGGATGAAATATTCCTGCTTGCCGCATAATTCCGGCGTCAGTTTGAGTTCAAACAGGTGTTCGCCTGAGTCTTGTATGCCGATGAATTCAAACTTGAAACGGTCGAAATTGCATAACCGGGTGGTTTTGAATTGACGGCATATCAGCAGCTCGATGACGATATCGTCCGGCGCGAGATCGTTGAGTTTGGCGGCGACCTTGAAAGTCAGCGTTTCGTCGTAATAAATGCGCTCGCACGGCGTATCCAAGCGGCGTAGCGAAACACCGGGCCAGGCGCGGCGGATTTTGGTTTTCCACACGGCGATAGTTTTTGCCCCGCTGAAATCATTGGCTGCGTACAGCGTGCCTTTATCGCTGGCCGGGCAATAAAATTTATTGACGTATTCGTCGACCATGCGGGTGGCGTTATAGCTGGGCAGCAGCGATATCATCGAATGCTTGGCCATTTTCACCCATTCCGGCGAGTAGCCGAGCTTACCGTAGTTGTAATACAACGGGACCACCTGATCTTGCAGGATTTCATATAAGGCGCGGCTTTCCTCCTGGTCGCGCACGATGCCTTCCATGTCTTCCGGGCCGGGTTTGACCGCCCAGCCATTCTTGCCGTCGTAGCCTTCGCCCCACCAGCCGTCGAGCACGCTCAAATTGATCGCGCCGTTGATACCTGCTTTCATTCCCGATGTGCCGCTGGCTTCCAGCGGATAGATCGGATTGTTCAGCCACACATCGACACCGGCGACCAGCCGCCGGGCGAGACGCAGGTCATAACCTTCGATCAAGAGCAGCCGCCCCTCGAATTCCGGAAAATGCGCGACTTGACTGATGCGGCGGATCAAATCCTGACCCGGCACATCGGCCGGATGCGCTTTGCCGGCGAAAATCAGCAGCACAGGGCGCTCCTGATTGAGAATAATTTTCCGCAGCCAATCGAGGTTCTCGAACAGCAAAGTGGCACGTTTGTATGTAGCGAAGCGGCGCGCGAAACCCAACGTCAGAATGTTGGGATTGATTGGATCGATAAACTTTAGCAGCCGGTCGAGATGTGCTTCGGAGCCGCGATTGCGGGCGTTTTGTTCGGTGATGCGCGAACGGATACCGTAAAACATCTGTGATTTCAACGATTGCCGCACACTCCAGAACAAATGATCGGGAATCGCATCGATGCGCGACCAGTAGGCACTGTCGCACATTTTGCTGCGCCATTCGTGGCCGAGGTAACGGTCGAACAGATCGGACCATTCCTGCGCCAGGAACGTCGGCACATGGATGCCGTTGGTGATGTACGCCATCGGATTTTCTTCCGGTTCGATCTGCGGCCATAGATCGCGGCAGATACTCGCCGATACGCCGCCGTGTATTTTGCTGACGCCGTTGTGCGTGCGCGAGCCGCGTATCGCCAGCGCGGTCATATTGAAATCCGGGCTGCCAGGTATGTGGCCGAGCGCCATGAATTCTTCGTGCGTAATGTTCAGGCTGCGGTAGAAGCTGCTAAAGTAAGTTTGCATCGTCTCCGCGCTGAAGTGATCGTGCCCGGCAGGCACCGCGGTGTGGGTGGTAAACACCGTATTCACCGCCACGCTCTCAAGGGCGCTGGCAAAATCCAGCCCTTGCTGCACCAGATTGTGAATGCGCTCAAGAATCATGAACGCGGCATGGCCTTCGTTGATATGCCATATGGTCGGTTTGACGCCGAGCGCTTGCAACGCGCGCGCGCCGCCCATGCCGAGGATGATTTCCTGTTCGATGCGCATGGTTCTGTCGCCGCCGTAAAGATTGTGCGTGATATAGCGGTCTTGCGGGGAATTTTCCGGTAAATCGGTATCGAGCAGATAAAGCGTGACGTGGCCGATTTTTACCTGCCATATTTTGGCGGTGACTTGCCGCTGCAACAGGGGTACTTGGATATGCATGTCCGAGCCGTCCGCATGCGTCACCGGGGTCACCGGCAGATCTTCAAAATCGGCGACAGTGTAGGTGACTTGCTGATTGCCGCGGCTGTCGATGGTTTGGGAGAAATAGCCCTGGCGGTACAGCAAACCGATGGCGACGAAGGGCAAGTGCAAATCGCTGGCGGCTTTGCAGTGATCGCCGGCCAGAATCCCTAAGCCACCGGAATAAATCGGCAAGCTTTCATGAAAACCGAATTCAAAGCAGAAATACGCGACCTGATCTTGCGAACTCAATCCGCCGTTGCTTTTTTTCAGCGCGGATGCGTCATGGTACGAGTCGTACGTGGACAGGATGCTGTTGTAGGTCGCGAGAAAAACCCGGTCTTCGGTCGCTTTCTGCAGCACCGATTCGTCCACGCGTTTGAGAAATGCCTTCGGGTTATGTCCCACCGCTTCCCATAAATACGGATCGAGCCGCGAAAACAGCGTGCGTGTGGCGCGATCCCAGCTATACCAGAGATTGTTGGCCAGCTCTTCCAAGCGTTTCAGGCGCGGCGGTATTTTGGGGTTGACGGTAATGGTGAAGGCAGTGCGTGAAAACATGGCGGTTCTCCTCGTTGCGAATAAGCGTTGATATGATACACCGTGAACCGGCTGATTGATTGGATTCAGCGCTTCGAATCCAGTCAATGTGCGGTTGTGCTATGGCTTTTCCTCATAGTTTTGCAGCAAATGCTGCGCTTCCTGCCGTGCGCCGAGCAAACCGGCCACCGGGTTGGTGACGACATGTACCGGGATTTCGTGCAGCAAGGCGGAGAATCTTCCCTTTGCATGGAATGCGCGCATAAAACCGCCAGCGCGCAAGGTATCGATTATTTTCGGTGCGATACCGCCCGCGACATAGACGCCGCCGCGGCACAGTCCGGCAAGCGCCAGATTACCTGCATAAGCGCCATAAATCTCGGCGAATAATTCGAGCGCTTGCAACGCCACCGGGTGTTTCTGGATTTGAGCAAGAGCGGTGATGGTAGCACCGCTGTCTTCCTCCAGCTCGATGGCCGGTAAATCTGGTGTTGCCGCCTGCATTTGCAAAAATTTAAAAATATTTGTGAGCCCCGAACCGGATAGCAAACGTTCCACGGACACATGACCGAAGCGCTGTTGCAGCCATTCGAGCAAACCGGCTTGCAAGGAGGTGAGCGGAGCGAAATCGATATGGCCCGCTTCGGTCGGCAGCGCAAAATATCGGCCGTTGATCCACGTCAGCCACGCCACACCCATTCCGGTACCGGCGCCGAGTGCCACGCGCATGGCGTGCGCATGCGGCTGTCCGGTTTGTAGCGTAATCAGGTCGGTGGACGGTAGACTGTCAACAGCGAGTGCGACAGCCTCGAAATCATTGATGAGCTTGACCGCTGTCATTGAAAATTCATGCGCGATGTCCGCGCTGCTGATATGCCAGGGCAGGTTGGTCAAAGTCGCTTGCTGCGCGGCAATCGGTCCGGCTACTGCGAAGCATCCTACCATTGGGGGATGGGTTGTGGCTTGATCGAGGAAATCTTGCAGGATATCCGAAAAGGTGGCAAAAGCCGCGCTGTCGTAGCGTTTGGTGCAGCATTCCCGGATGCCGCCATCGGCAATCTCAGCCAGTTGCAGAACGGTTTTGGTGCCGCCGATGTCGCCGTAGATGAGCTGTGTATTCACGTACCGGTCAATCCCTGGAATCTTCTCAAGATGAATGGAAAAAGTGACGAGCCAGGACAATAGTATACCGCGGTGCACAGGGGATGTTTCGATTGCCTTTGCCGCCGTTTGACTTACAATGACTTCTTTCTTGATTTCTGTGAAAAACGCTATGACCGAATCATTGATTATCGCCAAAACCGGTAAATCCGATGTGGCCCTTTTGCCCGCGATGGCGACGCGCCACGGCTGCATCACCGGCGCGACCGGCACCGGCAAAACGGTGACGCTGCAGAAACTGGCGGAAAGCTTTTCCAGCATCGGTGTGCCGGTATTCATGGCGGACATCAAAGGCGATTTGACCGGTATCTGCAAGCCCGGATCGCTGTCCGCAAAAATGCAAGCCCGACTGGATATGCTGCAACTGGATGCGCCGCAATGGCAAGGTTTTCCGGTGACGCTGTGGGATGTATTGCAGGAGAACGGTCATCCAATTCGCGCGACGATTTCCGATCTCGGACCGTTGCTACTGGCGCGCTTGCTGAATCTGAACGAAACGCAGGAAGGCGTGCTGACTTTGGTGTTTAAAGTCGCTGACGATCATGGCTTGTTGTTGCTCGATCTGAAGGATTTGCGCGCGCTGCTGCAATTTGTCGGCGATCATGCGGACGAGTTCAAGACGCAATACGGCAACGTGTCGCCGGCTTCGATCGGCGCCATTCAGCGCGGTTTGTTGCAGATCGAGAAACAGGGGGGCGGCAAGTTTTTCGGCGAACCGATGCTGAATATCGAGGATTTGATGCAGACTATCGACGGCAAGGGTGTCGTCAATATTCTGGCCGCCGATAAATTGTTGAACTCGCCGCGGCTGTACAGCACCTTTTTGCTGTGGATGTTGTCCGAGCTGTACGAAAATCTGCCGGAAACCGGTGACCGCGAGAAACCCAAGCTGGTATTCTTTTTTGACGAAGCGCATTTGTTGTTCAGCATGGCATCGCCCGCGCTGCTGGAAAAAATCGAGCAGGTGGTGCGGCTGATCCGCTCCAAAGGCGTCGGCGTTTATTTCGTCACGCAGAATCCTTTCGATATCCCCGAGAAAGTGTTGAGTCAACTGGGCAATCGCGTGCAGCATGCGTTACGGGCTTTTACCCCGCGCGATCAGAAAGCGGTGAACGCGATCGCCGAAACCATGCGGCCCAATCCGAAATTGAACGTCAAACAAGCGATTCTCGAACTTTCGGTCGGCGAAGCGCTGGTTTCTTTTCTCGATGCGGATGGTTCGCCCGGCGTGACCGAACGCGCACTGATCGTGCCGCCGGTCAGCCAGATCGGTCCGATCACAGCGGACGAGCGCAAGGAATTGATGCAGTCGTCGATTGTGGCCGGTGTCTACGAGCAGGAAATCGACCGCGAAAGCGCTTTTGAATTGCTGCAAGCACGCGGCGGCGCTGAAAAACCGCTGGGTCATTCAACTCAAACGGGCGGTTCCGGAAGTGTGCATAAACCCGCAGGCGAAGGAATTCTGTCCGAGTTGGGTGATTTGCTGCTCGGTTCGTCCAATAAGCGCGGCGGACGGCGCGAAAGCGTGCTCGATGCCTTTGCAAAAAGCGCCGCCCGTTCGGTCGGCTCGTCGATTGCGCGCGAGATTACCCGTGGCGTGCTCGGGTCGATATTAGGGCAGAAACGGCGTTAGGGAAGCTCTGCAAAATGACTGCGCTCGTTCAAGCTGCGTTGAAATCAGGCTCAAAATGCTCATTTACGCAATGTAAATTGCGCTTTTTCACCTGATTTCGCCTTGCCTGATCATCGCTCGCTACCTTTTTCAGAGCTTCCTTAGCCAGTGCGGCTTTGTCTTTGCTTGGATTCTTTTCTTAAAAAATAGCGGCATCTCTTGAGGAGGAAAATGGAATATGAAGAAAATCATTAGCGCGTTGCTCTTGTGTCTGCCTGCGGGGCTTGTTCACGCTGCCGGTCCCTACGACGGCATTTGGACGGTAGACGATTTACCGGAAGCGGGCTATATCATGACCTCGGAGAATAACGGCAGATTGATCTTTGTCGGTCTCAATCCGCCCGATTTCGATGGCAATAGACGATGGGGCGCATCATGGGGTGACATCAAGGATGGTACCGTACAGCTGACGCGTCTGATTAACGACAATATCGATGCCGTCACCGATGTCGTGTTTACTTCATCGACAACATTAACCTTGACACAGCGATCATGCCGCCCGATCAATCCCAATTATAATTGCTCACTGCCAAACGGGGTGCCTTATACGGCCAGCAAGATTTGGTAAAAAAACGGATCACTACATCCTATGCACACCATTATGAAATTACTGCTCATCGCATCCATCTTGCTGATTACCGGCTGCACTTCGTACGGAATATACGGCAGCGACCCTGCGCAGCGGCAATTGCGCAACCAATGGTCGGCCAATTATGAGCTCTGCGAGCGGTTAGCCGTCGCGACGCTGGCGCCTGAGAAAATCCGCGAAGAATGGACCAACGAAGTTACCCGTAGAGGCGTGGATTGCAACCTGTATGCGGCAACCACGCAGACTGCGGTAAACCAGGACCTGCCGTTTATCCGCTGGAGTACGAAACTGGCCACGCCAAAAATGACCCAAACCATACCCGTGCCGAGTCAATTGATTCATGCACGATGAGTTAGTTTCGGTGAAATCTGTATCTTAGAAAGGAGGCATCAATTTAAGGGCAGCATTTGTCATGGTTTCGATATCTCACAAATAAAATAAGTCCAGCATGAATGAGTTTTTAAACGAAAATCAGAGGTCTACTGTCCAGCTCGTGTTATAACCGTCAGAGTAAATGATCTTCTTGAAGCCGAGAACACGAGCTTGGTCAGAGAGCTTCACCTCATTCTGGAACTTGTATACAAGCGGCTTAGACATAAGCACATACTTGAGAGTCAATTGGTCTTTTTTTGCGCCATTGGCAGTAACCTTGACGTCCATGCCGCTCTTGACGAAGATTTCTTCTGTAGCAGATGCGTAAATAGTACGTTGTTGTTGAGAAACTCTCAAAATGAGGGTGGTTGCGCGAGTGCCAAGATTCTTTTCTTCTTTTTTGCCTGATTTCTCGTAAAGTCCCTTGATTACGGCAAGTTTGACGAGGTCTGTGGTGGCCTGTTTCACTTGACTAGACGTGCCATAGTACTTCTTTAAGTGCTCTGAATTGCTTTTGAGGCGCGCTTCAACCTCTTCAATGATCTTTTTTGATTCAGTAAAAGTGGTGGCTGGTTCAGTTTTAGCTGACTCATTTGGGGTGGATTTGGATGGAGTGGATGAAGTTGCTCCGGTATAGCCAAGCGCAGTTGCTGATAAAAGGATCATCCCGAGAAACGCTGCGACAATTATGGCGCAGTAATATATCTTCTTTTCCTTGATATCGTGTTGTGACCAAGACTCAGCGGTTGTATAGATATGAGTTTTACTTTCCTTGCAAGTTGTCATTGCCATCAGTAGTTTCCCCTAAGGTAATATATAAGATATTTTTCGCCCAATAATCTTATTTGGATTGAATACGGTGATCACTTTCATTGCAAGTGTCATCCGTCCGAAATGGGGCAGTTTTTTGCTTTATCTGACTTTGTTGAATATACAGTGTCTATCCTAAAGACCGGTCCCAATAGGGCATGTCACCAACGTGTTCCGCTAGGAAATTAATAAAAGCGCGTATTTTTATGGGTAAGTGCCGGCTTGGGAGATAGCAGGCGTAAATATGACGCTCTACGGATAGATAGTCCGGCAACACCGTCTGTAGCCGCCCTTTTTGTAATTCTATGCCAATGGTATACGTAGGCAGCAGGGCAATTCCCAATCCATACAGCACTGCTTGGGCTAGCGCATCGTTATCGTTGATCCGTAAGGTTCCGGATACCGGAACCTTGATCTTGCCTTCCGGTCCGTCGAAGCGCCAATAACCTTGTTCAGGTGAAAGCGCGCAATCGAGGCAGTTGTGGCTTACAAGATCGGCCGGGGTTTGGGGTATACCCCGTTGTTGAAAATACTGCGGGGTTGCACACAATATGCGGCGGACGGGTGCAATCTTGCGCGCGACCAGATTAGGATCGGGTTCATTGGTCACGCGAATTTGCACGTCATACCCTTCTTCAATCAAATCGCCCGGATGATCGGTAATGGTTAAGTCAACTTTAATCTCAGGATAGCGCGCGAGAAAACAAGGCAGCGCCGGAGCGATATGGCGTGTTCCGAATGAGCTTGGCGTGCTCACTTTCAGGGTTCCGCGCGGCTCGTCATGAAGACTATTGATTGCCCGCTCGGCGTGTTCGGCTTCTTCCAGAATGCGTTTCACATGTTCCGACAGCGCGACGCCTGATTCCGTCAGACTGAGATGGCGCGTGCTGCGGAGAAGTAAGCGGGTGCTGAGATCCTTCTCAAGCTTTGCGACCGCTTTGCTGACCGCTGAACGAGAGATATCCATGCGCCGCGCCGCTTCGGCAAAACTGCCTGTTTCTACCACTCGCGCAAAAATAACGAAAAGATTGAGATCTTGCATTGTGTCATTGTATCTAATTAGGAAACAAAATGTTTCACTTTATTGGACTTCTCTCCGAGACATTCAACCTGTATTATCTCTTCCAGGGTGAGATATTTAATTTGTATCTTAAGTTAGTAGGGTTTTTATCATTGCATTTAAACGACTATTATATATCAAACCTTATTTTGTTTGTTCTTTGGTCACTGCGAATGAGGGTGATTGGTTGATAGGCTAGTAGTTTTATTGTCAACCTGAAAGAACGTATTATTAACCTGGATATTTATCCGAATCAGCTATGCGTTTTTTTCTGATTTGTATAAATACCCGGCAAATGTCTTAAAAGAGGAAAAAAATGGAAATTAAAGAGTTATTAAAAGCACCGCAACTGGTTGTGGTTTATGCAATCACGATTCTGTACACGATTACGTTTTACTTGGCTGCGGCGACAGGGCCGTCTACGACGACCCATCAACAAAGGGTTTATCAGGTTGCCACGCTGGAAACAGGTCATCCTGTTTATCTCGAGGCTATAAGCGATAACAGCTCAGGCTAAATGCAGTATGGATTACGCCCCCGTGATTGAGACCGCAAGATCATTGGAATATGCCCACGGGGGCGTCTGATTCTCAAGTGATTGGTTAATAATAATTGTCTGTTTTTTTGGGAGGAGTCTATGGATGATGGGATAGTCATGAAAAGATTCGAAATCGTTATTGGAACGGAGTATCTCGATCAGTTGACGGAACTGCTGGAGAGATCCGAAGTGCGTGGCTATACCGTTTTTAAGAATGTCGGCGGTATTGGATCGCGAGGTATCCGCAACCCCGATGATGTTCTGATAACCGATGAAAATATTGTAGTAATTCTCGCTTGTAAAGAAGACAGGGCGCAAAAAGTGCTGAATGAACTTGGCGCGGCAATGAAAGGTTTTGGCGGTATGTGTTTGATTTCAAATTGTTATGCACAAACACCTGGATGAGGTGGATTGATTAAGCTCTGTTTTTAATGCCCAATGTGCAGCTTGGGTACTTGCTGCCGTTTCAGATGGCGCCGAGGCGCTCGTGCAGGTGTAATGAAATTCGTTATTGGATTAACGGAATACTTTAAGAAGACATCTCCAAGTGCTTATGAAGAAGCCGCTGTTGTATTCACCGGTTGAATGCAGCATATCTTCCGCGATATTTCGTTAGTCCGCTTAAATTCCTGATTCTCACGCTCCAAGTCTTTGTCGAGTGCTGTAATGGATCACATCAAAATGTCTTGTTTTCTTGTGCCGATTGGATCACCCTGAAAACGGGTTTCGATTTATCAGTCTTAGGGAAGCGCTGATTAATTCAACGAACGAGATGAAGTGCGAGGCGCACGGAACGCAACAACCGAGACCTATCAATCGGATAGGCGAGGGAGTGAGTACCGCGCAACGAAGCAATTCACTCGTGCAGTCAATTAATCAGCGCTTTCCTAGCGGATAATCAAACTCTGAGTGCATTATTTCTGATGAAAAAGTAGATCTATTTTTTCTATCCACGGGAGGCACATCATGGCAAAAGATTCTGCATTAATCAGCAAAATTAAATCCGGCATTGTCAGTAATCTTTCCTGGAGAGCTGCGCGCAGTATCAATCTCCATATCGAAAACCAAGTGCTCAAAAAAGGTGAAACCGTTCTGGCGTACAAGTAGCGCATCGTCATGGAGCGGAATTCTGTAGCTACAGTGGCGCCGACTACTTGGCATCGGATTTTGCCAATACGCTGGCGACGCTGCCCAAACACTATTGCATGATGGTCATGATGGAGCAATGCCATGCCGGTGGTTTTAACGCGCCGATCCTGGCGAAGTCACCCGCAACCAATACCAGCGTTTCGTCGGCTTGCCTGGAGTTGAACAACTCGATCGGCGGTGCGCAATTCGATCCGTTTGCACGTGACTGGATTGCTGCGATAGCCGGGCATACACTTTACGGCGGTGCGCTTGCATGCAATCCCGACACGGACGATCGGGTAAGGTTTCGGCGCGCGCAGCGCGCAGCGCACAACGCACAACGCACAACTATGCCGATTCGGTGTATGACCCGTATGACACGCCGGTGTTCAGTCAATCCTCGGCGGTAGCCGGTAACTGTTTCCTCGGATAGCGCTATTGGTACATCTGGCCGATCTATTGCCGCTTGCTGGTGGAAGTTTTGCAACCTTACTACCTGCACAAACCGATTCCGGAGTTGGTGCACACCCAATTGATGCCGCAGTTGCAGGACATCGAGAGCAAGCTGGAAAGCACCTCGGCGGCGCAAGAAAAGGAACTGCGTGCTGCCGTCGGTGAGGCCGTGAAGAAAGTCCTGGGTAGATGATGCAGTCCGATCGGAGCATTTTCGAGCGAGTGCGTGCCGTGTTGGGCGACGAGATATTGTTGAGCGCAATTGTTTATGTCAGTCACGAAACGGTTCGCGCTGGCACGAAAATTCAGTTCGGAGATGCTCTGATGGATGTTCCGTGGGATGCTTGGATCGTGTTTGCCGATCTCGAGCCGCAAGCCAACTGGGGGCATCGGTGCGTTTATCTCATCCTGCAATGCGAAGGTAATGAGTTCGTGCAAGAAAGTGCGCAAATGCCGCCTTTTCTCAAGCCGGGCGGAATGCCGTTCCGCTTGCTGTGGAAAGGAAGCGAAGTGCCCGATTGGGCGGTTGCATCGCTGTAAATATCACAAGATGCTTGATCGGCGCATATTTGACAGCCAATCGGGCTTCCAGTACATTCCGCCGGAAAGGAGAAATCATGCCTTGTTCCTTGATTAATCTGTAGTTCCTGGAATTACTTGCGGTATGTGTAGTTTGTTATCAGATCAAAGACAAAGATTCTTGACTGCTTATGATGATTAACCTGGCTGTACAAATTCTGGCGATGCAGTTGAACCAGTATTTGCGGCGCACCTACAATCTCAATGAAGATGTCGTGGTGGTTTCCAATTTGCTGGAAATGGACGGCAGCATGGCGGCCAATATCAGTAATAAACTGGTCGTTTTTCTGGTCAATATCGAGAAAGACACCGTTCCGTTCCGGCAGGTAAGCTTGCATGAAGTCGGGGAGCGGGAAGCGCAGAGCAGCGTGCCGCTGTACTTCAATCTGTACCTGATGATGACAGCCAATTTTACCGGCAACAATTATCCGGAAGCGCTGAAATTTTTATCCAGCACGATCCATTTCTTCCAGAAGAATCATGTCTTCACGCGTCAAACTGCGCCTGAGATGGACGAGCGCATCGAAAAGCTGATTCTGGACATCGAGAATCTGTCGATCCAGGATCTCAGTAACTTATGGGGTTCACTGGGGGGGAAATATCTGCCATCCATCCTGTATAAGGTGCGCATGGTAGCTTTCGATGCCGAGGATATCACCGGTCGTATCCCGGTTGTGGGCGAACCGCAGCCGATGGTGAAATAATGCCTGTCAGAGTTTTTTATCGTGTTGCTCACGGAAAAATCATAGGTTGATAACACTATGGGCGCTTATCGTCTTCTCGCGAGTGTGACTGTCGAACATGCCTATTTTGCGGAAAATAACTGCAAAATGCTGGAATTCATTGCGGCGGAGTTTTGCGCCGCCAAACTGAGGAACGCGGGTTTGCTGGTCAAGTCATCGCAAAGCGGTGTGGCGATTTATTTCGATGAAGAGAAAATCGACATCTTGCGGTTGCATGCGGAAGATAACCTGACGCTGGCTTTCAAGGTTTTTTCCAAGGATAGCAATTTTTTCCGCTACACCTCTCCAGAGGCACCGCCCGATGACGCGGTACTTTTTTTCAGCAATCGGCAGATAACGCGCGATGCGGCGGGCAAGCAAATGCTGCATCCCGATGCAAGCGTCACTGCAGCGGCCTGGATGAAACTAAGCGCGGATCCGCTGCCTGAAATACTGGAACGCAAGGATTATTTCGTCAAACCGCTCTTTATTCTGCAGCTGTCAATTACCGCCGGTGCGCAAGGGTTGTGCTCGGATAAGCTGGATGCTGAAGCGCGCCGGTTTTATATTCGCTTTGCCACCGGTCAAACATTCTGGAAATACTACATTCTTGGCGATCTATCCAAACGTAATGTCTATATTGCGGATTTGGATAGTGCCATTCAGTTTGAAAACCTGGGCAACATCCAGCTGCCTGGAAATCGCGAGGCGATTCAACTGCGATCGTCAAAGGCGATTCCGCTATGTGAACAGCCTTCTCAACGACTGCAACTGAAGGAATCAACCAGCACGGGCGATAGAATACTGATCAAGCGCCTGCCGAATGCCCGCGTGGATCAAGTGCACGGGGAAGTGCTGGGCGGCGCGATGGAAAATGTTTCCGAAATTTATATCAATTGATCGATGATGGCGCATCACCGGCAGAGTTGTCTGCGCGTTGTTTCTTCCTGATCCAATTCAGCACACCAGTGCAAGATGGCGAGTGTCCGGGCGTGAAGGATGCTATGCGGGCGTCAGCCGGGTTGTCAGATAATTTGAAGGAGAATAACGTGGGAGGCATCTTCTTGGTAAGGCTCTTGGCAAGGCTTGAGATCTTTATCCGGTAGTTGTGGCTTCATCGAATAGATCATTCGTCCCTCCATGCACCGCAGGTTCATGTCAGTCAGTTTATTCCGACAGTAGTTAAAACCCTGTTGACAATGCTAATTTATTTGATAATAATCATGATCTTATAGTGAATTTCTCTGGTTTGTGATACGTACTGACCGTCTTCTAAAAACGTGAGATGCTCATGCTTGAAATTCCACCCTATCAGCAGTTATTCGAGGCAAGCCCGCATCCGTATCTGATCTTGCGCGCGGATTCCAGTTTCACCATCGCCGCCGTGAACGATAAATATCTTGAAGTGACGGGTACCAAGCGCGACGCCATTGTGGGTCAAAGCATATTCGATGTTTTTCCCGATAATCCGGAAGATCAGGCATCCACCAGTGTGCGTGACTTACGTGCTTCGCTCAATCATGTGGTGAGTAAGAAACAAGCGGATGTCATGAACGTGCAAAAGTACGATATTCCGTTACGCGATGGCAGTGGCGCATTCGAACTCAAGTATTGGAGTCCGGTTAATACGCCGGTTTTGGATGCCGAGGACCGTGTCGCTTATATCTTTCACCATGTTGAGGACGTGACTGAATACATTGTCCGTCATGATAATAAGGCGCAGTCGAGCAAGGTGAAGGCGCGCGCGCAACGCATGGAAGCCGAGATCGTGCAGCGTGCGGCCGAAGTGAAGCAAGCCAATCGCGACTTGAAGGCAGCAATGGCAGAGCAGGAACGGTTGAATCAGCGCTTGACCGAGCTGGATCAGCTCAAGTCGCAGTTTTTTGCCAATATTAGCCATGAGCTACGCACACCGCTGACATTGATTCTCGCGCCGCTGGAGAGCCGCATGCAGCGGCTCATCAAGAGCAACGCGGCAGCGCAGGAGCGCCAGGAAACCGAATTGCTGCTGCGTAATGCGCATGTTCTTTACCGGCTGGTTACCGATTTGCTCGATGCGGCAAAACTCGAAGCGGGGCGCATGCAAGTTCACTGGGCGCGGTTCGATTTGGCCGGGCTGGTGCGAACCACGTCGAGTGACTTCGAATTGCTGGCGCAGGCGCATGCCATCGCGTTGCAAACCATTGTTCCGGAAACCTGCGTGATCGAAAGCGATCACGAGAAACTGCAGCGCATCTTGCTCAATCTGTTGTCGAATGCATTCAAGTTCGTTCAGGATAAAGGCTGTATCACGGTGCGGCTTGCCGCCAGCGGAGACCGCGTGCAAATCGAAGTGCAGGATAATGGTCCCGGCATACCGGAGGATATGCGTGAGCACATATTTGAGCGCTTTGTTCAAATCGAGAACGTTGCAGGCCGCCGTCATCGCGGAACCGGATTGGGATTGCCTATTGTCAAGGATTTCGTTCATTTACTGCACGGCGAACTCGAGCTAGAGGAACCGCCGGGCGGCGGCGCGTTATTTAGAATCACATTGCCGTGCTCGGCGCCAGCTGGTTCTTCCCTATCGGATTCACCGCTTCAGCCCGACGAAGGTATGGCGCATGAAACTCTCGATGAACTGCGGGCAGGTGTGCAAAATATATCGCCGGTTCCGCCAGATCCGGCCAACGATAAGCCATTGGTGCTGGTTGTTGAGGATAGTGCGGATATGAATCGCTTTCTGAGCGAGATGTTGCAACCCAATTACCGGGTGGTCAGCGCCTTCAACGGCCGGCAAGGTTTGCAGCAGGCGCTGGCAATGCCGCCCGATTTGATTATTTCCGATGTGATGATGCCAGAGATGGACGGTGAGCACATGGTGCGGCAGATACGCCAGCATGCTGCATTGACAGAGGTTCCCATCATTATGTTGACTGCCAAGACGGATGATGACTTGTGTGTGCGGCTGTTGAAGTTCGGGGTGCAGGATTTTCTGCACAAACCTTTCAGCATCAATGAGCTGCTGGCGCGCGTCGATAAACTGGTGATCGAATGCCATCGTGCTCATGCGCAATTGCAAGAAAGTGAGAAACGCTTTCAGGCGACGTTCGAGCAAGCGGCCACGGGTATTGCGATTATTTCGCCCGGAGGGCGTTGGTTGCGCGTCAACCGGAAGCTCTGCGATATCTTGGGTTACAGTCAAGATGAATTGATGATGCGTACTTTTCAGAATGTTACGTATGCCGATGATCTGGAGACGAGCCTCGATTATGTCCGGCGTACGCTGAACGGTGAGATTGCCGGTTATGCGATGGAAAAACGCTTTGTCCGCAAGGATGGCAGCGTGATCTGGATTAATCTCCATGTTTCCCTGGTGCGCAAAGCGGATAACACACCGGATTATTTCATTGCCGTCGTTGAAGACATACAAAGCCGCAAGGAAACCGAAGCAAACTTCAAGGAAGCGAAACGGATTGCTAGCCTCGGACACTGGACGTGGAGCGGCGCTGATGAGCAAACCTGGTCCGAGGAACTTTACACTATTTGCGGCCGTGATCCGGCGCTGCCACCCGCCAATTATCAGGAGATAGCGGGCTATTACACCGCAGATAGCTGGAACAGACTGGACGCCGCAGTGCAAAAATGCTGGCGCGAGGGCGTGGTATTCCAGTGCGATGCGGAAGTGGTACGGCAGGATGGCGTGCATCATTGGACGATTTTGCGTGGCGAAGCGATACACGATGCCGACGGCCGCATCATTGCAATGCACGGCACCGTGCAGGATATCACCGATCGCAAGCTGGCCGAGATGGCGCTTTATGAGAGCAAAGAGCAACTCAAATTGCTCATTGAATATGCACCGGCCTCGCTGGCCATGTTCGACCGGGAAATACGCTACCTTGCTTGCAGCCAGCGCTGGCGCAGCGATTACAAACTGGCTGAGCATGATTTATCGGGAGTGTGTCATTACGATGTTTTTCCCGAAATTGGCGAAGACTGGAAAGCCATCCATCGCCGCTGTCTGGCCGGCGAAATCATCCATGCCGACGAAGATCGTTTTGTGCGAGCTGACGGTAGTGTGCAGTGGTTGCGCTGGGAAGTGCGGCCTTGGTATCAAGTTGGCGGCGCAATCGGCGGGATTGCGATGTTTACCGAGGATATCACCCATCAGAAACAGGCCGAGGCGGCATTGCAGCAACTGAATGCCGAGCTGGAAGAGCGTATCAATCTGCGCACTGCGGAATTAACCGCGATCAATCAGTCGCTGGAAAGTTTTGTCTATTCCGTTTCTCATGACTTGAAAGCGCCGTTGCGCGGCGTCGAAGGGTACAGCCGACTGCTGCAGGATGATTACGCTGACCGGTTGAACGATGAGGGACGTTTGTTCATCAAAAATATTCGTACCGGGGTGACGAGGATGAATGAGTTGATCAATGATTTGCTGGCGTATTCGCGCATGGAACGTTGCCAGCTGGAGTCCGCTGCGGTGGATCTGTCTGTTCTGGTTCAGCAGGTGCTGAAAGAGTGCAGTGAAGATATTGCGAAGAATCGAATCGAAATCGTCAGCAATTTGTCACCGCTCATGGTGCGCGGAGATCGCGACGGTTTGGCGCTGGTGCTGCGCAATTTATTGGAAAACGCAATCAAATTCACTCAATATTCGGCGCAGCCCCGTATCGAATTCGGCTCCACGCGGGATGGTCAGCGGATCTCGTTGTGGATTCGAGATAATGGCATTGGTTTTGATATGAAGTACAATCAGCGGATATTCGAGATCTTTGAGCGTCTCCACCGGCTGGAGGATTATCCCGGAACGGGGGTCGGCCTGGCTCTGGTCAAGAAGGCCATGCAACGCATGGGCGGCCGGGTTTGGGCGCAGAGCGCGCCTGGCGAAGGAGCGACCTTTTATTTGCAACTACCCGCAGTGCAAGAAAACCCGAAATAACGATGGAGTCTTAATTGATGAATTCATGCCCGCCCATTCTCCTGGTTGAAGATAATCCGCTGGATGTCGACTTGACCTTGCGCGCTTTCCGGCAGCGCAAGCTGGCCAACCCCATTCTGGTCGCGCGGGACGGTGAGGAAGCGCTGGCTTGGGTGCCGCGCTGGGAGAGCGGAGAAACCCGGCCGGCGGTCATTTTGCTCGATCTGAGATTACCCAAGATCGACGGTCTAGCTGTGCTGAAGACTCTGAAAGCGCATGCTTTGCTGCGGCGTGTTCCGGTCGTTGTGCTGACCACTTCAAAAGAAGATCGCGATATTCAAGCCGCGTATGATCTGGGGGCTAATTCTTACATTGTCAAACCGGTCGGCTTTGATAATTTCATGGATGTGGCGCAGCAGATAGAGCTTTACTGGTGCGTGCTTAATGAATCGAGCAGGTAACGGCGATGCGCGTCCTGTATATCGAAGATACCCTCAGCGATGCCGACATTGCCCAGCGCACGCTGGCGCGGACGGCACCCGATATCGAATTGATCGCGGTCACATCGCTGGCGGAGGGTCTGAGATGTCTCGAAAAGCCTGATTATTACGATGTGCTGCTGACCGACCTCAACTTACCCGACGGCTCGGGTTTGGAAGCATTGGCCAATATCAGGGAGCGGCAGCTGCCGCTGGCGGTGGTGATTATTACCGGATCCGGAGATCATGATTCGGCGGTTGCGGCGTTTAAGGCTAGCGCGGATGAATATCTGATCAAGGAAGGCGATTATCTGGAGCGGCTGCCGCGCACTTTGCGCAGTGCGCTCGCGCGCTTTCGCAGCCACAGTGTGGATCGCAATCTGCTGACATTGCGGGTGCTGTATGTCGAACATAATAGTTTTGATATCGATTTGATGCGCCGTCACTTGGCTCAACATGCGCCGCATATCCATCTGACCGCGGTGACGAGCGCGCGACAGGCTGTGGTGCTGTTATCAGGCGAGCCGGGAAAAGCTGCCGGTTTCGATATCTTGCTGATCGATAACCGTTTGCCTGGCATGGATGGCCTCGAGTTCGTTAAATTGCTGCGCGACGAACATAAACTGGATATTCCCATTGTGCTGATCACCGGGCAGGGCAGTGAAATGGTCGCTGCGCGCGCATTGCACTTGGGCGTGGAAGATTACTTACCCAAACACGAAGGCTATCTCTTCGAAATTCCGGCTACATTGGAAAAAGCACGCCAGCAAGCCGAATTGACGCGTGAGCGAGCCAGCCTGAAACAAACCAGTTTGCGTCTTTCTCATTTGCTCGCCGCCAGTCCGATGGTGCTATACAACCTGCGCTTTGCCGGGGATAAGCTGCATCCTGCTTGGATCAGTGAAAACATCGAGCGATTGTTCGGTTATACCGTGGAGGAAGCGCTTGCACCGGATTGGTGGCTTTCCCACTTGCATCCGGACGATCGTGAATTGGCGATGGCGTGTCAATTGACTTTGATGACCGACGGTCAATTGACGCATGATTACCGCTTTTATTGCAGTGACGGGCGAGTCATCTGGATTCTCGACGAGCTGCGGCTGATACGGAACGCCGATGGTCAGCCGCATGAAATTGTCGGTGCTTGGCTGGATATCAGTGAGCACAAGCGGGTCGAATTGATAAGAAGGGCGCACCAGTCCGCGATGGATATGATTGTGGCCGGCCGGCCGCTGGCTGTGATTCTGAACGATATTGCAGGGCGCCTTGAGAAAATCGATTCCAGCATGCTGGTTTCCATTTTGCTGCTGGATAAGTATGCAGGGTGCCTCATGCATGGCGCGGCACCAAGTTTACCGGCTGACTTCAACGCGGCTGTCGATCAACTGAAGATCGGCGATGGCGTCGGCTCCTGCGGCACAGCGGCTTGGCGCGGTGAAGCGGTCATCGTTGCCGATATCGATCGCCATCCCTACTGGCAGCCTTATCTGGAATTAACACGTAAAGCTAATCTTCATGCGTGCTGGTCATTGCCTTTTAAAGACGAGAACGGCAAAGTTCTGGGTACTTTCGCCATTTATCATCATACGCCGTGCGAGCCCGCGTCGGGCGATCTGGCGCTGATCCATGAGTTTGCCTCCATCACGGCGCTGGCGGTGCAAAAGATCTACGCGGCGGAAACTTTACGGCAGGCCGCGGCAGTTTTCGAATCTACGCGTGAAGGTGTGGTGATCACGAGTCTGGAGCCGCGTATCCTGGCGGTCAATCGCGCCTACATGGAAATTACCGGTTATAGCGAAGCGCAAGTGCTTGGCAAAAACCCTAAAGTCATCAAGTCGGGGCGCCACGACAAATCGTTTTATCGGGCGATGTGGGCCAGCTTGCTCCAGGAAGGCTACTGGCGCGGAGAAGTCTGGAACCGCCGCAGAGACGGTGAAATTTATCCGCAATGGCTGACGATTACCACAGTCCGCAACGACAACAATGAGCCTTGCAATTACGTCGGTGTATTTACTGACATTACGCAGATGAAACAATCCGAGGCGCGCGTGGCACATCTGGCGCACTACGATCCGTTAACCGGCCTGCCGAACCGGTTGCTGGTGCAATCGCGGCTGCATCATGCCATTGAACGCGCACAACGGCATAATTTCCGCATTGCCACGCTTTGTCTCGATTTGGATCGCTTCAAGAATGTCAACGACAGCTTGGGTCATCCGGTCGGCGATGAGCTTCTGATTTTATTGGCATCGCGCTTGAGAAACCGCTTGCGCGAGGAAGATACGCTGGCACGGTTGGGTGGTGATGAGTTTTTGCTGGTGCTGGAAGACGTCAAGGATGCGAGCGAACCTGCCGCCGTTGCGCAAATGTTGATCGATCTGCTGACAACCCCCTTTGTGTTGCCGAGCGGTCACGAGATCTTTATCAATGGCAGTATCGGCATCAGCCTTTTCCCGGATGATGCGTGCAATGTCACCGAACTGATCCAGCATGCCGATATGGCGATGTATCTGGCCAAAAAAGAAGGCCGCAGTACCTATCGTTACCATACCGAAGCTTTAAGCATTGCCGCAAATGAGCGTCTGGCGATGGAGAACCGGTTGCGTCATGCACTCGCCGCGGAGGAATTCATTCTGCACTATCAGCCATTGATCGATGCGCATAGCGGCCGGGTGGTTGGCGCCGAGGCGTTGGTGCGCTGGCAGCCGCCGGGTAAGGAAATGGTGCCGCCGGGAAAATTTATTCCGGTGGCAGAAGAAACCGGTTTGATCGTGCCGCTCGGCGAGTGGGTATTGCGCACCGCCTGCGCACAAGGGCGCGCCTGGATCGATGCTGGCTTGCCGCCGCTGGTGATGGCGGTCAATTTGTCGGTGCGGCAATTTCAATCGGAGAATCTGGTTGAAGTGATCCAGCAGGTGCTGGAAGAAACGAAACTCCCCGCAGCTTGTTTGGAACTCGAATTAACCGAAAGCATGTTCATGGAGCATGCGGAACGGTCGATCGAAACGCTCAAAACACTGAAAGCGCCGGGAATTCAACTGGCAATCGACGATTTCGGTACGGGCTATTCGTCGTTGACGTATCTGAAACGATTCCCCATCGATAAACTCAAGATCGATCAAAGCTTTGTGCGCGGTTTGGCGCACGACCCCAACGACCGTGAAATTGCCGCAACGATTATTGCCATGGCGCGCAACCTGAAATTAAGTGTGCTGGCGGAAGGTGTCGAATCGGAGCAGCAATTGGCTTTTCTGCGCCAGCATGACTGCGATTATTATCAAGGATTTTTGTTTCACCGGCCTGTGCCAGCTATAGAGCTTGAAGCTTGGTTACGCGAGCACTCAACGTGCCGATAAGGTTCGCCCGGTTATCATGAATAGGAATTTTACCGATTTTTTACATAACGCTTGAGTATTGATATGACATCCGCTAAGCTGAGCTATGTTCAATCTAAACAAGGTTGTAGGTGGGGCTTATCAAGTAGGATGATAAGAATTGTCGATGGATGCGACTATTCCAATTAAAAGGAGCTGATGATGGGGCAGTATAAGACACCGGGTGTTTACATTGTTGAAAAGAACGCGTTTCCCAATTCCGTGGTCGAAGTGGCTACGGCAGTACCGGCCTTTATCGGTTACACGGAAAAGGCCAACAATAAAGGAAAAACTCTACTGAATAAGGCGTGGCGTATTTCATCCATGTCGGAATTTATCAGCTTCTTCGGTGGACCGCCTAAGACGCAGTATCAGATTTCCGAAGCTGCCGCGGCAGCCGGCGCAAAAGGAGGAAAAGCGGGGGCGGCACCGGCTGCAGTCGTTGAATCCGATTTCTCAAGTGCTGATAAGGAATATGTTCTGGAACTCCAGGGCGCACGTTATTTCCTGTATCACAGCATGATGCTGTTCTTCCAGAATGGCGGCGGTGCTTGCTACATTGTGTCGGTTGGCGGTTATGGCCAGGATATCGAAAAACCGAAACTGAGCGCGGGGATCGACATTTTATTGAAAGAACAGGAACCCACGATGGTGGTGATTCCGGATGCCATGTCGCTGGCGGAACCGGATTGTATCGCGTTGCAACAGGCGGCCTTGAGTCATTGCGGTCAAGTGATGAAAAATCGCTTTGCCATCCTGGATGTGTATGATGGCTACAAGGAAGCGCAGGATAGCGGATGCATCGAGAAATTCCGTAACGATCTCGGCACGAGTAGTCTGGATTTTGCCGCAGCTTATTATCCTTGGCTCAATACCTCCATTGTGCAAACCGGCGATTTGAGTTTCGCTAATGTTTCCAATGCGGATAAATTGCAGGAATTGCTGAAAGCGGAAGTTGACGGCAGCGCATTGGAAGATAAGAAAAAAACCGAGATTAACGAGAAGATTGCGGAAATCGGGGTGACGCCGAAGACTGATGCGATGTCGAGCGATGCAGATTTGCACAAAATTCTGACGGCCGTTTGCCCGCTCTATAAAGCCATCATCGAAAGCATCAAACTCAAACTTAATCTGTTGCCGCCCAGTGCCGGCATGGCGGGTGTTTATACGCTGGTCGACAATTCGCGCGGGGTATGGAAGGCACCGGCCAATATCAGCTTGAATGCGGTGATCTCTCCATCCGTCGAGATCACGCATGCGCAACAGGAAGATCTGAATGTGACGACGGCGGGCAAATCGATCAATGCGATCCGCACTTTCATCGGCGAAGGCACGTTGGTTTGGGGTGCACGGACACTCGATGGCAACAGTCTGGACTGGCGTTATATCAACGTGCGCCGAACCATGATCATGCTGGAAGAATCGATCAAGCTGGCGACCAAAGCGTATGTGTTTGAACCTAATGTTTCCAATACTTGGGTGACGATCAAAAGCATGATCAGCAATTTTCTCATCGGTATCTGGAAACGCGGCGGCTTGGCCGGCGCGACACCGGACGATGCTTTCGGCGTGTTCGTCGGCTTGGGTGAGACCATGACACCGCAGGATATTCTCGATGGCGTATTGCGTGTGACGGTGCTGGTTGCGCTAAGCCGTCCGGCAGAGTTTATCGAGATCACGTTCCAGCAGCAAATGCAGAAATCTTAACCTGAAAGTTAATGCGTTATGGGTGTAATTGACAAAAACAACGTTTATTTCTTAATCATAAAAGCAGAGGTAAATTATGGCAGATGATGGATCAGCTCAATCGACGACCGTTTGGCCCATGCCGAAATTTTATTTTCAGGTTAAATGGGACTCACAAGTCATGCGGTTTCAGGAGGTCAGCGGATTGGATATCCAATCCGAAGAAATTAAGTACCGGCATGGCGACAGTCCGGAATTTTCCGTGATCAAGATGCCGGGCATGAAAAAGTTCGGCAATATCACCATGAAGAAAGGCGTCTTCAAAGGCGATAACAAATTCTGGGATTGGTTTAAGCAAATCAAGATGAATACCATCAAGCGCCTGCCGGTTACCATCAGTTTGCTGGACGAAGGCGGTAAGGCGACCATGGTGTGGACATTGACGAACGCCTGGCCGACCAAGATCACCGGTACCGATCTGAAATCGGAAGGCAATGAAGTGGCGATCGAAACCATCGAGATCGTGCATGAAGGTTTGACGATCGCCAACAGTTAGTGTTTTGCTAAATTCTGCCAGCAGAGGGGTGACGTATGAATATTTCATTATCCGGAAATGTTTATCCGCCCTCTGCTTTCTACTTCAAGGTCGTGATTGCACCGCCGGCAGGATTGTCGGCGGATACTTCTTTTCAGGAAGTATCCGGAATCGAAACGGAAATGGAAGTCGAGTCCATTGTTGAAGGCGGTGAGAATCGATTCGTCCGGCAGCTGCCGAAAGGCATCAAGCATCCCAATTTATCCTTGAAGCGCGGCATTGCACCATTGACTTCTCCGTTGGTGGTATGGTGCAAAGCGACGCTCGAATCCGGTTTTAATCTGGCGATCAAGCCATTGCCAGTGTTGGTGTATCTGATGAACGAAGATCAAACACCAATTCGCGGCTGGTCTTTTGATTCCGCATATCCACTGAAATGGGAAGTGGAAAGCTTCGGTTCCACCAAGAACGAGGTGGCCATCGAGAAGATCATTCTGAGTTATACCGTCGCAATGCGCATCATCTAGCGTGTGTGAGATATTCTATGGCGATAGAGATTAAACAGCTGTTGATCAAGTCGAACATCGTGCAGCGCACCGGACATGAAGATCTTGATTTATCCGAAGAGCACCGCTTGTTGAAAGAAGAAGTGCTGGCCGAATGCCGCCGCATGATTGCGGATTTGCTGCAGGAACAGGGAGAACGCTAGATGACTCCGAGCGGTACCAAGGCGCTTTTGACGATATCCCCATGCACCGTGAATAACGGCAAAATCAGTGTCGATAGCTCGCAGCAAAAATTTGAAGCCATGATCAATCCCGCCGGTTATGAGCAAACGTTTAAGTTGAGCTACTCAAAAAACAAGGTGCTGGGGCAACCGGGAACCGAGACCAAATTTGATGCAAGCCATCCGGAAAAATTTGTTCTCAAGGAGCTGGTACTGGATGCTACGGGCGCTGTTTCGGCCAATCCGCTCTCTGTGGTTAGCGATCCCGTTCCGGTGAAAGATCAGATTGAGTTATTGAAGGATGTGGTGTATCGATACTGGGGCACCAAGCACGAAACGCCGATCGTGCAGGTGAAATGGGGGGAGTTGCTGTTTTACGGACGGGTGGAATCGCTTAAATTCGACTATACCTTGTTCAAGCCCAGCGGCGTGCCGCTGCGGGCCAAAGTGACGCTGGCCTTTGTCGAATATCAAAGCAAAGAGGAAATATCCAAGGAAGCTGCGCAAGAATCGCCGGATTTGACGCATTTGCTCGAGGTGAAAGCGGGAGATACTTTGCCGCTGCTGTGTTACCGGATTTATCAGGATTGTAGCTACTATCTTGACATTGCCAAGATTAATCGTCTGACCGATTTTCGTAATCTAAAACCGGGAACCAAGCTGCGGTTCCCTCCTTTAAATTAAGGTTGACTATGGCGGATTCCCCCTTAACGGGCAGCACGGGTGTCGTATCGGTGACCATTCTGAGTAACGGCAATGCCATAGCCGATACCGTTCAAATCGTTTCGATCGAAATCATGTACGGAGTCAATAAAATTCCCAGCGCCAGGATCGTCGTGTTGGACGGGGATATGCCGAACAACGATTTTCCGGTCAGTGATACGGATGATTTTAAACCCGGCGCGGTGATCACCATCAACGCCGGTTATGCCAATCAAACGACCTCTGTTTTCAAAGGTGTGGTTATCAAACACGGTATAAAAATAGACGGTAATAATTTTTCCCGTTTGATCGTGCAGTGTAAAGACAGCGCGGTCGCCATGACGGTGGGGCGCAAGAACGCTAATTTTGTCGACTCGAAGGACAGCGACATTATCAGCAAGCTGATCGGCGGATACAGCGGCTTGAGTTCCGATGTCACCGCCACCACGACTAGCTATAAGGAACTGGTGCAATACTACTGCACCGACTGGGATTACCTGTTGAGCCGGGCCGAGGTTAATGGTTTTCTGGTGACCGCCAACAGCGGCAAAGTCAGCGTCAAAGCACCGCAAACGGATGGCAGCGCCGTTTTGACACTGACCTACGGCATCGACTTGATGGCGTTCAGCGCGGACCTGGATGCGGCCTCGCAATTCCCGGTGGTCAAAGGCATTGCCTGGGATCCAACCAGCCAAGCCGTGCAAGAAGCGCAAGCGAATCCCGAACAACTGACCGGCCAAGGCAATCTGAAGGCTGCGGATTTGGCGAGTGTGATGGCACCGGATTATTTCCGTTTGCAAACCGATGCGCCGCTGGAGAATGCCGTGCTCACCGAATGGGCTAAAGGACAGCAAATAAAGGCGGGTTTGGCGCGCATCAGAGGTTATGCGGCATTTCAGGGCAGCGCCAAGGTAAAAGCCGGCGATCTGGTCGAATTGAAAGGCGTGGGCGCACGCTTTAATGGCAATGTGCTGGTCACCGCGGTGAAACATGACATCAAACAGGGCAATTGGGTGACGGAAATCGAGTTCGGCATGCCGTCGCAATGGTTTACCGAGCAGCATAAAACCGAAGCGCCGTTGACTTCCGGTTTCGTGCCTGGGGTCAACGGCTTGCAAGTCGGTGTGGTGAAGAAACTCGATGCGGATCCGGAAGGGCAATACAAGATCCAGGTATCCGTCCCGGTTTTGCAAGCGGAAACCGACGGCGTCTGGGCGCGGCTGGCCAGTTTTTACGGTTCCAATGGCATCGGCGCTTTTTTTATTCCGGAGATCGGCGATGAAGTGGTGCTCGGATACTTCAACGATGATCCTTCGCATCCGGTGATTCTCGGCAGTTTGTACAGCAGCAAACAGAAAATGCCCTACGAATTGACCGCCGATAATTTCACCAAGGCAGTGGTGACGCGCAGTAAATTGAAGCTCGAATTCGACGACGACAAGAAAGTCATTACGCTGACCACACCCGGCAATAACAAGATCGTCATCAGCGACGACCAGAAATCGATTCTGCTGCAAGACCAGAATTCCAACAAAATCGAGCTCAACTCCAGCGGCATTACTATCGACAGCCCGAAAGACATCAAGATCAGCGCCAAGGGCAAGGTCACCATCGACGCGGTGAGCAATATCGAATTGACGGCGCAAGCGGATATCAAGAATCAGGGACTGAATATCAATCATCAAGCGAATGTCGGTTTCAGCGCTAAGGGCAACGCGACCGCCGAGTTGTCGGCCAGCGGCCAGACTACGGTAAAAGGCGCTATTGTGATGATCAACTAAGCTTTGTTGAATGCTCGGAATTTCAATTAATCATTATCAGGAGCTTAACCATGCCACCCGCCGCACGAATTACCGATATGCATACTTGCCCGATGCAAACACCGGGTGTGCCGCCGATTCCTCATGTCGGCGGTCCGATCAGCGGGCCATGTGTGCCCACGGTGCTGATTGGCAACATGCCAGCGGCCGTGGTGGGGGATATGTGTGTTTGTGTCGGTCCGCCGGACAGTATTGTGAAGGGTTCCGCGACGGTGATGATCAACAACCGCCCGGCTGCCAGAGTGGGTGATACCACGGCGCATGGCGGTACGATTGTGCTGGGTTTTCCGACGGTGATGATCGGCGGTTAACAGGGAAACGGAACGGTGAGTATCGATAAATCCTTTCTCGGCACCGGCTGGGGATTTCCCCCCGAGTTTAATCGGCGGGGATCGGCACGGAAGGTGGTTGCGGAAGAAGATATTCATGAGAGCTTGTTTATTCTGTTATCGACCAATCCCGGCGAGCGTGTAATGCAGCCGACGTATGGCTGCGGTCTGAAAAGCCAGGTCTTTGAAGAGATCAATGAAACGGCGGTAACCGTCATGGTCGATTTGGTGCGGCGCGCCATCCTTTTCTTCGAGCCACGGGTGATCGTGGAAAGTATCCGGGTGGATTCCGGTAGCCAGGAAGATATCCTGAATGGTTTGATCAAGATTGATGTCACGTACATCGTGCGTGCCACGAATAATCGTCACAATATCGTGTATCCGTTTTATTTCACCGAAGGTACGAATGTCAAATTATGAGGATTTCTGGGTGAATGAAGGTTCGCGCTAATCGATTAACGAATAGTTATTTGCACATCAGTGACGGCAGAAGTCAGGAAAAAAGACTGTTGCCGGCGCTGGAGAAGGATTATTTCAACGTCGCCGAACTGCGTTTTCATACCTTATTGGCGCTGGCGGTCGAATATGCCCAAGTGCTGAAATTTTATAACCTGGAAAACCGGGAGGACGGTACCTGGGAACATTTTTTCTCGCTGGATGAAACGGTCGTCATTGCAACCATACTGGCTGTCGATCTGGATAAATTGGCAAGCGGCGAGGGCTATAAAAGCCTCGTGACTGATGCCGATCGTGAATTAATTGACACATTGCGTGCCATACCTGCGAAAGAAGTTGGCCGCCACATGATTGCGGCTTACAGCGCGGTCACTATGCTCGATAAATGGCTGCAATTGCTCGCGCATGCGAAAAATTCCATCGGTGTCGAGCTGCGCAAGGTTGTGGAAAGCGTGATTGCCGGGCTTAAAAAAGATATCGATGTGCTCGGAGATTATCTAGCCGGACATCTTCCGCACCGCTTGCCGGAGGAAATTTTTTCACGTGATTTGAATGCGCTGATGTCCGCCGTGAAAGAAACCAAATTGAGCCGGGTGAACGCAGTCGTCGATGTTTCCGATCCTGTGCCTATCCGCTCCAGTTTTTATGCTTTTATCAAAGCCATCGAAATGGTGCAGTTCAGTGCGGAGAAATTGCTGTCCGCTTCATTGGTCAGTCAGGATCATGAACCGGCGACGGGGCTTTTGATTGCTTTCTTGCAGCTGTTCCAAAAGCTGCATCATAAAGTCAACCGGTTTACGCTGAACTATGTCGACTTTTACTATGATCAAGTGCTCAAAGCACAGCCGCGAGGTTTCGCGCCGGATCATGTCTATTTGGTGGTCGCCCCGAGCAAGAAGAATCACACGGTACTGATACCGAAGGGCACGGAGTTTCTGGCGGGGCAGGATGAAAACAAACGGGATATTGTGTATGCAGCCGCTGAAGATGTTGTGGTCAACGATGCTGCGGTCAGTGCGATTCATACGCTGTTTTTTAAACGCGACTCGCTGAATTTCCCTGAAAATAGTTTGTACGAATCCGTCGTCCTGAATGACCGGGTGGACGAAGTCACCCGGCAGCTGGCTACCGGCGGCTGGCTGAATGATGTGCCGGTTGCAACGGCGGATAGCCCGTTGGATGAGGAGAGTCTGGAATCGTACCCGCTATTTGGCGCGCCCAAGAAAAGTGAGGATACGATGCTGGTGCAACATGCGCGCATCGGATTCGCCGTGGCCAGTAAAGTGTTGCGGCTACAGGAAGGACGGCGCACGGTTTGTATCCGGATGCAATTCACCGGTGCGCAGGAAATGTCTTTGGAGCAGTGGATCCGGAACATTGCGATTGCCATGCAACCGCCGGGGACTCGTGTCGTATCATCCCTTCAGGAGCAGCAAGCCTTTTTTAAAGTTTTCAGGGATATGTTTATCGTTAGCTTATCGGCTGAAGACGGCTGGCGGGAGCTGGCGGAATATCTGCCTTCCTACTCGGGTGTTGATCCGCAACAGAAAAAAAACAGCCTGGCGATCACTTTCTTTTTACCGGAGGATTTTCCGGCAGTTGTCGCTTACGACCGGAATATCCACGGTGATGGCTATGAAACGCGGTTGCCGGTGGTGCGGATGATTCAGAACCCGCGCAGCTATTTATATCCGTATGGAATTCTGAACAAGCTGGAATTGGACCGGATCAGCATCGATGTGATGGTGAAAGGATGCCGGATGCTGCAGTTGTATAACAATATCGGGCAGCTATCGCCACTGGCGCCCTTCACGCCTTTTGGTCCGATTCCTGAGGTAGGTTCTTATTTCATCGCCGGATGCGCCGAAGCCGCCGGGAAACAATTGTCGGATTTCAAACTAGAGATTCAGTGGGGCGGTTTGCCCGCCGGTATCGGTGGATTTAAAACGTACTATCAGGGTTATGAAACTTTCGGCGATACCGATTTCCGTGTCAGCACGTCGGTTCTGGCCAACGGAAAATGGCTGCCGGAGAATGCCAAGGGTATGGCCGCCCATTCGCTTTTTCAAATTAAAGCAGGCTTGGACGGCGGTAGCGAAGTGAACGAGCGCAGTGAATTATTTTGCGCTCCGGTGATTTCGTACTGGAGCCCCGATGATTACCGCAGCGCTGCAACGGAATTCGGTTACACGCCGTCGACCAATAAAGGCTTTTTTAAGTTTACGCTGGTAGCGCCCCAGCAAGCATTCGGTCATCGCGATTACCCTGCGGTCTTAGCCAATGTTTTGACTTTCAATGCCAAGCAGAAGCACGCCAAATTTCTCAAGAAAGCGCCCAATCTGCCTTATACGCCGATGATTACCGCCATCTCGGCGAATTACCGGGCTTCCGCGCACATCGTGCCCGGTAAGGAAGAAGCCGGTTGCAGTCCGGCCGTGCGCGAGAAAATGATGCATTTGCATCCGCTGGGTTGGGAAGATGTGACGATGCAAGCTGACCGGGCCTATCATTTACTGCCGCAGTACGAATATTCGGGGAATTTATTGATCGGATTGGACGGATTGGCGGGTGGCGGCGTGGTCACGCTGTATTTTCATTTGCGCGAGAATTCATTGCCGGTTGAACATGCCGCGGTGCAGGAGATACAGTGGTTCTATTTGGCGCAAAACCGCTGGCTGCCTCTGAGCACCCAAGAGATCATCGCGGACTCCACGCAACGGTTCATGAAAGCGGGTATCGTCACGCTCGATATTCCGGCGGATATCACGCAGGAAAACACGGTATTGCCGGCCGGATTATGCTGGTTGCGCGTATCGTCCGAACACGATCTGGGAAAATATTGCAGCCTGTACTCGATTCATACGCAAGCGCTGAAAGCAAGCCGGTATATGCAAGAAGACGCGGTATTGAGCAGTGCCATCCGCTTGCCCGCCGGTACGGTATCGCGATTGCGCCAGTCGATTCCCGGGATTGGCGGCATCCGGCAGATTCAATCTTCCTTCGGCGGCCGCTTGGCCGAGGATCGCGGCCATCTGCGGATTCGCGTCAGTGAACGGTTGAAACATAAACAACGCGCCCTGTTGCCGGCCGATTATGAGTTGCTGATACTGGAACAGTTTCCGCAAATTTATAAAGTGAAATGCTTTCCCGGCATGAACCCCGGTTTTGCAGCCGAGCAGCGTTTCAACCCCGGTCACCTGTTGATTGCGGTGGTGCCCTACCTCTACCGGAATGCGATCAGCGCGCACAAACCGCTGTTGAGCGGTCATCTGCTCAACGATGTCAAGGATTTCATCGGTCAGTACGCGCCGTCGTTTGCTACCGTGCATGTCATTAATCCGGTGTATGAAGTCATCCAAGTGCGTTGCACGGTTAAGCTGAAAAATCCATTGCTGGCCGGTATGTACTTGGCACGCTTGAATCAGGCGATATCGGATTTCCTGTCGCCGTGGAACGAGACCATCGGTTATACCCGCCATTTCGGCTGGGTTGTCAGCAAGCACGATATCGAATCCTTTATTCAGAATCTGGATTATGCCGACCGCGTCACCAACCTTTCGCTATTGCGCATCGCGCCGATGGGAGAAGGTTTTTACGATTTTCTGGATAGCGCGGACAAACCGGAGACTGTCGAGGTCAAGGATATAATCCCGGTTTATCCCTGGAGCATTGTTGCGCCGATCCAGCAGCATTTTATCGAGATTGACGATCGTTACGATGTCATCGAGCCGCAGATTACCGGAATCGGCGAGCTCGAAATTGGCAGCACTTTTATAATTTCTGACGAAAAATGGCGCGAAAAGATAGAAAAACACTAGAGGCCAAGTTCAAGAACGGCAAGATGCCGACTGAGGTTGCATTTGCCGATTTGATCGATTCGACGCTGAATCTGATCGACGACGGATTTGAGAAGACGGTCGGAGAGGGACTGAAAATTTTTCAGCTGGGTGACGGCAAGCTGATGAGTTTTTATCAAAATATGTCGACACTCAGTTCCCTATGGTCGGTGGGTATCGATAAGGCGACGGGGAATTTGAGTTTTGGCGATCAACAGAATCCGCATGTTCTGACCTTGCGCAGCGCGGACAGCGCCGAACCCGGCAGCATGGCCAAGGCGGCTGTCGGCATCAATACCGGTAATCCCCGCTGCGAGCTGGATGTTGCCGGCACGATCGCTTCATTCGGCAGGATGGGGCGCCGCGGAGAGCTGCCGGTGCCCGCCGATGGCAATTGGCACAATATTACCGAAACGTTGACGGGTTGCCAGGCCTTCGAGGTGATGGCCGGTGTCGGCGGTAAAGATGGCGACGGCAAGTATGCCTTGCTGCATGCCTTTGCACTCAACGCCTATAACGACAAGAGTCATATCACGTATCATCAGGCGCATTTCGGCGCCAAGTGCAACCGCCTGGAATTGCGCTGGGAACGCGGCGCGAATGCCGAGAATTTCGAGTACACGCTGCAGCTTCGTGCGGGGTCTTCATACGGCGATAAAATTTGGGTCAATTATTACCTGACCCGGTTATGGCAAGACCCGGCGATGTACGGCAGTGAAAGCGGAGCGGAATCCGGCTATCCGAAAGTTTTGCGCAGACGGCAGGAAGAAAAATAACATGTCCGCGCGTGTTTTGACCATCCGATTGAATGTGCAAGAAGGCGGCCTGCTGCTGGAAGCGCTGGCCGAGCTGCCGTTTAAATCCGTCTTCGAGTTGATCGGCAAATTGAATCAACAAGCTAACGAATTGTTCGCGCCGGGGAGCGCGCAGCATGAACGGCAACGATTCGTTCTGACCGAAGCCGAGCTTGCGCTGACTATCAAGGCGCTGGGCAACCTGCCTTATCATCGCGTGCATGAGCTGCTGGCCGATTTGAATCAGCAGATTCAGGCGCAACTGAATAATCAACAATCGTCCGCGGCTGCGAAAGCGTATGCCGGTATCTGAGAAAATTCCGCGCGTCAGAACCGATCCCGACGGATTGGATTTTGAAACATTAAGAAAAGAAGGTATCAGCAGAATTCAGGATCTATGCGGCGAGGTATGGACCGACTATAACCTGCACGATCCCGGCGTGACCATTCTGGAACAGCTGTGCTATGGATTGACCGATCTATCCTACCGCTCCGGATTTGCCGTTCAGGATTATCTGACCGATGAAACCAATAGCATAGATTTTCAGCAGCAAGCGCTTTTTCCACCGGAAGAAATTTTTCCCAGCTCGGCCGTTACTGGAGTCGATTATCAAAAAATTCTCTACGACGCGATTCCCGAGATCGATTACGTTTGGCTAGAACCGAGCGCTACTGGAGGGAAAACGGCGGCAGGCGGTCTTTATACCGTATTTGTCAAACTTGATGACGAGCTGATGCAAAATCATGCCCGTGAGAAAAATAAAAACGGCAATCTGGACGAACAATCGGACAAACTGGAGCAGATCCATACGGTATCGGAGCGCATTCGCGCAAGCCTTGACCGGCTTGGCACAGTGCTCGATGAACAGTACGAAGACCTGAAAAGCGGACGCAACGTTACCGTTGATGCGGATCCGGCAGCGCAAGCGGCCGGGCAGCCGGTGGATCAAACCGGCGGCATCTTGCGGCAACTGGACGCCATTCTGGTCAGCATGGATAACATCTGGCGTCAGATCAACAGTCTTTGGTCAGTCATCACGGATTCGCCATCCAGTTCCGGCATGAGCGCAAGATTAAATAAAGTTTTGCGCAAATTCGAAGTTGCGCTCAATAGCGTAAAAGAAAGTGTTCTGCCCGTATTCGAATCCAGGATGGATAACGAGATCGCCAATGACAGTACGCTGCCGGATAAACTGATTGCGCCGTTATCCCAGTTCGGGAATACATTACGCGAATTGGACACGGAATTACAGGAAACCGGAAATGGTTTGGTTTCCAAAATCGGCGCGCCGGATCAGACTGAAGGGAAATGGGATGAACCTGCCATCATACAAAAAGTTTGGTCGGTTTTTGCGGCGCATCGCAATCTTTGCGAGGATATCGATCAAGTCGAAATCATTCATACGGTGCCCTATTTTCTGGCGGGCGAAGTTGAAATCCAGCCTTCCCATAACAGAGCAAAAATTTACGCCGAGATCTTTCTCAAATGCGTGCATTATATTTCTTCTGGTATTCAAGTTGACCGCTATGAGTCCATCCTGAATCAAACCGGTAATTACGAGCGGATTTTTACCGGTCCGCTAACACAGCACGGGTTCATCAGCGACCGGTGTTTTGCGGAAGGGGACGGCGTGATTAGTATGGTCGACTTGATTACGATGATCAGCCGGGTTGACGGCGTTATCAAAGTGCACGACCTGTATCTGATCGATCGGGACAACAAGAAACACACCAGTATTACCTATGACTCGTCGCGGCATGCTTTCCCCGGCTTGAATTTTCCGCGCTCCGCAAAACCGCAGCAGATTCTCCGCCTGGTTCTCCCGCAAGATGTCAGCCGTAAGGATCATGATGGGCAGATGCCGGGCTTCAGGTTCAATGAGAGCCGGCAAGATGAAGTATTGCTGGAGGAAGCCCACCTGGAACTCAGGAAGTTGATTTTTGAATATCATGCCTTCAGGAACAACCGCCCGTCGTTTGCGCATTTGATTCCGCTGCCCAAGGGAGAATGGCGGGTTGCGGCTGAGTATTATTCGATTCAAAACCATTTTCCAGCGGCATACGGGATCAACCGCTACGGCATTCCGCATTCCAAACCTCCCGAGGTTAAAGCCAAGGCGAAGCAGCTCAAAGCATACTTGTTTTCCTTCGAGCAATTGATGGCGGATTATTTGCAGCATGTACAGGAAATGCCACGCTTGTTTTCGTTGGATAGCGGATTAACGCAATCCTATTTCGCTCAATCTCTCGATAACGGCAATATTCCCGGCATCGAATCGCTATACGTGAAAGACGTCCACTACGGCCAAACCGCGCTGGCTGACATCCTGCGGCATTACGATAACTTCAGCGGCCGGAGAAGCCGGGTGTTGGATACTTTGCTGGCCATGTATGGCGAGCAATATCCGCAAGCGGCGTTGCAGCAATTCGATTGTTACCGGCGTTCCGATCAGAGCCAATGGATGATCGAAAACAAAATCAATTTTCTGAAATGCATCAAGGATATTACGCGTGACCGGGGGAAAGGGTTCAATTACCTGAAACCCACGTTGCATGGGCATAATGAAGATAACGAGGAAAATTTGGCCGGTGCGCATCAGCGCATCAGTATTTTGCTGGGGTTGACGCAATTCGACCGGATTCCACTAATCACCGATGTTCTCATCCGAAGGAACAGCCGTCTTATTCCCGATCGCATCGTGGCGGAAAGCATGCAGTTCCTGCCAGCGAAACTGGAAGCAAACGCGATTCCGCTGGTAATCGATGAAGAAAAGTTTGCTGAAATCGCCATTCCGGCCAAGCTGCCGCCTTTTTGCTATGGCGTTTTCCGGGAAGGCGTCGAATTAAAAAATTATCGGCTGGTCAATTCCGGCGAGGAAACGGTGGTGTGTTTGAAGTCCGGACAAAACACCCGGTTATGGCCGTTGAGCCGCAAGCGCAACCGGGACGAAGCGGAACGGTATGCGCATGAGTTTTGCAGTGCGATAACGCAACTGAATATTGCGTGCGAGGGTTTTCATATGATCGAGCACGTGCTGCTGCGGCCCAGAGGGAAGGATGCGTGCGCAGGGATTCCGCAGAGTGAGCCGTTTTTTGATTTTCGTGTCAGCGTGATTTTTCCATCCTGGACAGCACGGTTTTCCAATACGGTATTCCGGAAATTTGCTGAGGAAACGGTGATCAAGAATCTTCCGGCGCATATTCTTCCGGAATTTTACTGGCTCGATTTTGTTTACCTGCAGGATTTTGAGCAACGCTACAAGAATTGGTTGTCGTGTTTGCGGCAGGCTCACCGGAATCATCGCCAGAGCGATTTCGAACAGTTGAACAGCGCATCGGAACGCATAGTGTCTTTCTTGCTGAAAAACAGAAAAGAAACGGAACGTGAGTACTGGCTCTAATACCATGCCGATAACGCATCGCATCGATGAATTTGTTTTCGATTGCTCATACGATTCGCTGGCGCAAGCCAATACGCTTGAAGCGGAGATAAGCGCATTGTTGACTGACAAACTGCTGCCTGTCATTGACTCGATCCTGGATGAATTCGATCAAACAGGCACTGTGTGGCGGTTGGATCAAGTGGAAATCGATCTCGGCGATATTACCAGCGAGGATTTTTATGCTGAGTTGATGTCGCGTGTGCAGGAAAAACTGCGCGAACGATTGCGGCGTTTGCAAGACCATCATCAACCATCGGATTCCGCATCGGCCGGAATACTGCCTACCCGGCGACTGAGCAAAATTCAAACGGATCTGGAGCAATTGCAGGATTTTTTGCTGACAGGCCGCATGCCTTGGCATATCGATGCGGCTGATCGGCATGCGCACGAAAACATGCTGCGGCAGATCTTGCAGCAACAAGATGCCCGGGAAGCGTGGATTACGTTACTCAAGCGAATGACTGCGGCGCAACAGGCGATAGTGATCGGCCGTCTGGTTTCGCAGTTTTCCTACCGTTCTCTGGAAAATGTTTTGACCGGGATTGCACCGGCTGATGCGCGTCCGCTGTTGGATTTTCTGTTGATCTATCCGCACGCGATGTCGGCAGCGGATTCCGTACCGGCACTAACAACAGCAGCGACTTATCCGGCTTGGGAACAACTCTTGACGATACTATTGGAATCGAGTCCGTCAGCTGGTGACTTGGCGGTTTTGCTGGATCAGCTGGTCAAAAATCTAGCGTTGCGGCATACGCAGGATTCGTCATTTCTGCTGAGAAGAATCACCCAAACGGCTGCGCAATACCATAAAGCAGGGAAAATCAGCGGCACATTTTATGATGCATTACAAACCGTGAATGGCCTGTATTCACGGCATCCGCAGCATGCATCGCTGAGGCAACGGAACAGCAATGAAAATGCAGCGCACAGCAGGACAGAAGAAATAACAACCGGCGCAAGCGAAAAGCGGAAAACATCACCGGAAAAGACTACGTTACCCGATAGCGTGAAGCAAGATGGAGCGGCATACCAAGTACTGTACTTGCGAATCGTAGCAGCGTTGCACAAGACCGAATTGATCGACGCAGGCTATGCCGCGATCCTGAAGGAATCGCCCCCAGCCGGGCGGCAGCGGCTGCGAGACTTGCTGCAATCGCCGGAAATAAAGCCCCGGTTGCCGCAACTGCCGCAGCCGGTCTTGCTGGACATCAGCTATTGGCTGTCACCGCCAGCGG
>JAFEEI010000045.1:5381-15960 GCA_018241205.1 Pseudomonadota bacterium | reverse complement strand
TGCCGATGTTGACGATGTCGGTGAACATCTTGCTGCTGTAGCCTTTGCGCGCGCCGCTGTGCAGCGCGATCGAGAAATGCTCCATTTGTTTCAACACGCGTTTGACTTCCGGCAGCACGTCGATGCCGTCGGCGAACACCGGCTGATCGCTGCGCAACGCGACATGCAAGGCGGCGCGCTGTTCGGTCGAATTGATTTTTTCTCCGGCGAACATGCGCCCGATCCAGTCGCTCAGCTTTTGCTGCCGCGCCAGCGCCAGCAGCAGATCGATGGTTTCTTGCCGGACCGGTTGTTTGGAAAAATCGAGCAAGAGATCGTTCAGCGCCAGCGAAAATTTTTCGAAACGTTGCGGATCCTGTTGAAACAAATCGCGCACATGCTGTCGCGCCATGGTGGCGTGATGCGCTTGCAAAGCGAGCCAGGCGGGTGATTGTGTAAGTGATGACGTCATATTGTTTGAGTTGCCGATGGTGATAAGTCGTGCGGGTTATGGTCAGTGTTGTTAATGCGCGTGCGCTTTGATCTCCAGTGTGACGATCAATTCCGGCGCAGTGACCGGCCATTCCAGCAGCAGCGCCGTGGCCTGCATGATTTTCTCAAATCCGCTTTCGGATTGCGACACTGAAAAGTGCGGACGGGCGCGCAATGTGACCGGATGGGATGTTTTTAATATGACGATGCCGCCCAGCGTATCGTCGTCCAGGGCGATTTCCGTCAAATCATTCAATTCCAGCCATTGGCCGAAGCCGCCGGGAATTTTTTCTTGATACACGTAGCGTCCGCCGACACCGTCGCAGCTGGGCATGGCCAGATTGATTTCGGTGCTGAAGCTCTGTTCCGGCTTGGCGGTGAATTGATATGTGACTTGCAAGCGGTTGCCGTCCAGCATGATGAGCTTATGAATGGGATACGCCGTGTTGTCCGACTCGAAGTGATTGTTTTCCAGTGCCGCGGCCAAAGACCGGTACGTGATGAATCTATCGTCCAGGCGATCGACAAACAGGTTGCGCGGATGATCGTCGGGCAACACATCTTCGGCGCTGATATCGTGCTTGTAGCTGATGCGGTCGTGCGCGGAGGCAATGCCGCTGGTGGCGTGATTGGACGAATGAAGCGCGCCTGGCTGGATTTTTTGATAATAGTGCTCGATCTGGCTGCGCAAAGTGTCGCCAAAGTTATGCCGCAGCGGGTAAGCATCGAACTCGCAAATGCTGGCGAAGCGATCCAGTTTTAACACGGCTTGTAAGATGCCATTGTGCAGATAGGCTTCTTCCACGCCGTCCAGATCGGTATCGATAGTGAAATAGGCCGGACGCGGCGTGCATGCGTCCAGCAAGGCTTCCAGTTCAACCAGGGCGTTGTAGACGGCGCGGCGCAGATGCGGCAGGTACAAACCGCCGAACAGGCCGTGCCAATAAGCATCGTTGGCTTGTGCTTCGTACAGTTTTTGCTGCATCAGCGGCGTGCGTTGTTTTTCCGGCAGTTCAGCCAGCCGCGCCGACAGGCTCAGCATGCGCTTGTGCATCCAATTGGATTCCGGATAGCGGGAAAAGAAGTTTTTCCAGATACCGCCGCGCAAGAATGCTTTCTTGTGCTCGTACCAGCCGCTGGTTTTCGCCTGCTGCACCAGATCCGCATAGGTGTTGGCGGATTGCGCCGGCAGGGTCCATTCATTCATTTCAATATACGAAACCGTCGGCAGGTAGACGATGCCACGGGTTTTTTCGCTGGCATGGTATTCGCTGTAATGCTGCGTGCTGATTTTATCCGAGGCCAGCACGCCTTGAACGAAATGCTCGAGCCAGCCTTTTTCGTATACCCATTGGTAAGTCTCCGGCCAGATACCGAATTTTTCGATGTCGTCGAAATAAATTGCGGCTGCGGTGGTGTGCTGCGCGGGCTGATCGGCCAGCGATTCCAGATAAGCGATGGTTTCCTCCACCGGAGAAAACGGAATTTTGTAGCGCAGCGCTTCGGAAATCGGGAATAAGTCGAGCTTATGGGAGTCTTCTTCGGTGGTGAAATAACCGTTCAATTCCTCGTGCGTTTTACCAGCGCAAAGAAAATGATAGTCGTCCACGGTGACGTAACGGATGCCGCAATCCGCCAGCGCCGGAACGACGGTGGATTCCCACACCCGCTCGGTCAGCCATGCGCCTTGCGGGCGTTGGCCGAATTTTGTTGCTAGTTTTTGCGAGAAGGCTTCGATCTGTCCGGCGCGGTCGCGGTTTGGAATAACCGCCAGCACCGGTTCGGTATCCCCGGCGCCGAATAATTCCACTTGCCGCCGCGCGACCATGTCGCGCAGTAACGCCATATCGGCGGGGAAACGCTGCAGCAGGTAATCGAGCAGCCAGCCGGAGAAATGCACGGAAAAACGGAAATCGGGGTAGCGGTGAAGCACTTGCAAAAACGGTCTGTAACAGCGCAAATGCGCGTCTTCCAGAACTTCGGGAAAATTGCCGACGGGTTGGTGCGCATGAACACCGAAAAGTAGCGATACACGTTGAGACATTCAATGACCCCGGTAGACGTTATTAAAACGGTGCAACCGCACCCCCGATGTTTTACTCGCCGCGTAACGCGGACTGCGATAGTTCAAGTGTTATGACGATCGCCGCATGGCGCCGCTTGCTTCATTGTGTTCATTGCCTTTGCTGATCGATTCCTGCAGCATCGGAGGCACCGGCAGTTTGAGCTGACGGTAAAGGTTTACCAAGTTCAATCTGAATAGCTGATCGAAACTGGCGACCGAGTGCGCCGGATTGTAATCGCCGAACCACCAAAACCAGTCGGAGCTTTCACAGGATGCCAATTGCCGGCTGGCTTCGATCTTTTGTTCGTCGCTCAGGCGATCGCTCTGCATGACCAGATCGAAACTGTGTTTTGCGGCGCATAGCATGTCCCAAGCGCGGTTCTTTTCCTTGTCGCCGATCCAGGTCGAGAACGTTCCGTATACCCAGCTGCCGGCTGCTAGCTTCGGTAATATTCTAATATTATTTGTTTTCTCCGTATCGGTGAGATAGTTGCGATAGGTCGTGGTGCGGATGTACGGATGATTTTCCAGCAAGCTGTAGAGATCTTCCAGAAAATAAAAGCCATTGTAAGGATACGACTCCCAGGCGTTTTCTCCATCCAGAATTACGCTGACCACCGGATTTTCCTCGGCCGGGGTACTGTGGTAAATACGTTCCAGCGATTGGATAAAATTTTCCGCTGCATCGCGTCCGAACCATTTGGAGTATTCGAAGCCGATCAAATCGGATAATTGATCGTCGCGGAAAAAGCAGATGACTTGTCCCGTTTCGCCATCGATACGGTACGGGCGGTACAGGTAGTCGTCACGGCCGGGTAACGGCGCATCGGGATAAGAAGCGCGCAAGCTGTTGGCCAGCACGCCTTCACCGCTGGCGCTCCAACGGCATCCTTGCTCAGCGAAAATTTTCAATAATGCCGGCGATAGCGCGCCTTCGGCCGGCCAAACGCCAACGGGTTTTTCGTTAAAACGTTGCGTGTGACTGCCGATGGCTGAGGACAGATGAAACGCGACGCGGCTGCGTCCGCCTGGGTATAGATGATGCTCCGGTAATGCGACCTCGGGCTGACTGTCCCGCGCGGATGTGAAGTCGATCAACAACGGTGCCAGCGGATGATAGTGCGGCGTGGTGGATAACTCGATCTGGCCGGATTCGGCAAGTTTGCGGTAGCGCGGAATGAGGTTCTTGATCAACTCACCAATCAGATGGAACAACTGCAGGCGGTTCTCGTAGCTGAATTCCTGGCTTTGCGCCATCAGTCGCATGACGAATTCATTATTGCGCCGGACGCTTTCTCCCATCCACGCCAGGTGATACCACACCAGCAAATCGGCTATATATTGCCCGGAAAAATACACCAGTTCGCTTTCGCTGTGCTGGTTGAACATCTGAAAAATCTCGTGCAGGCGTTTGTAGGCCGGGTAGGGTTGCAGCATGGTGGCATGATTGCTGAGGAAGCAACTGTCGAACACGTACAAACGATCCTGGATGGAAATATGCTCGAGATCGGAGGTTGCTAACAGGCGCAGCAAGGGACTGCGGACTTGTCCGGTGGTAAATTGCGCGCTGAAATCTTCCAGTTGATCGAGCAGCACCGGCACGAAGTTGACCACTGCCTTGGTGTGCGGATGCATTTCCAGGTGGTAAGCCATGTCGGTGTAATCCTTGATGGCGTGCAGATACACCCATGGCAACATGAATTCGTTGGTGACATAATCCCGGTAATCCGGCTGGTGCATGTGCCACAGTAACACTAGATTTAATTGTTTCATTTGGAAAAGTGATACCCGTTTAATTATTGTTGTTAGAGAGTTGACGAGTACGTTATGTTCGCTCCGGGAGATTAGCAAACCTTATGGATTTCGTGTCCCAGCATTTCGGGTGTGATCAATGTAATGCCGCTTTCCGTGACATAAAACCGCTTGCGGTCCTCAGCGGCATCATATCCCACCACCAATCCTGCCGGAATGACGCATCTTTTTTCCACCACCACACGCCGCAGACGCGCGCGCCGGCCGATCACCACATTCGGCAGAATGACGGCGTCTTCCAGTGAGCTGTAGCTGTTGACCTTGACGTTGGAAAACAGCAAGGAACGCCGCACGGTAGCGCCGCTGATGATACAACCGCCCGAGACCGACGAATCCAAGGCCTGACCGCGGCGGTCGTCATCATCGAAAACGAATTTGGCCGGAGGTAACTGTTCCTGATGTGTCCAGATCGGCCAGTTAGCATCGTACAAATTGAGTTGCGGAGTGACGTTGACCAGATCGATATTGGCTTCCCAGTAAGCATCGATCGTTCCGACATCGCGCCAGTACGGCACCGTATTCGATGCCATGTTGACGCAACTGTTCTGGAAGCGATGCGCGAAGACGCGATAGCGCGGCACCAAATATGGAATCAGATCCTTGCCGAAATCATGCGACGAATCCTGCGTTTGGTGATCGCGTATCAATTGCTCATAGAGGAACTTGGCGTTAAACACATAAATGCCCATACTAGCCAGCGCTTTTTCCGGCTGACCGGGTATCGGCGCCGGATGCGCCGGTTTTTCGGCAAAGCTGGTGATTTGCCAGGCCGTGTTGACGCCCATCACGCCGAAAGCGGTGGCTTCCGCCAAGGGGACTTCCAGGCACGCCACCGTCATGTCCGCCCCTTTTTCGATATGCTCGGCCAGCAATTTGCTGTAATCCATCCTGTAGATGTGATCGCCGCCCAGGATCATGACGTATTTGGCCGCGTGGCGTTGCATGATGTCGATATTCTGAAAAACCGCATCGGCGGTGCCCTGATACCAGGTTTCTTCGGCGGTGCGCTGTTGTGCCGGGAGCAGTTCGACGAATTCCTTGAAACGCCCGTCGAGAAAACTCCAGCCATGCTGGATATGGCGGATCAGGCTTTGCGCCTTGTATTGCGTGACCACACCGATACGCCGGAAACCCGAGTTGACACAGTTGGAAAGCGGGAAGTCGATGATGCGGAATTTGCCGCCAAAGGGAACCGCCGGTTTGGCGCGCCAGCCGGTCAGTTGATGCAAGCGGCTGCCGCGTCCCCCGGCCAGAATCAGTGCCAGTGTGTCGTGCGAAATGTTGCTGTGGAAGTGACTGCCGGTTTTGTATTCCGGTTGGGATTCACCGGCATAGTGCGGTTCATTATGATTGTCCATCGCGATGTCCCTTTTTAATGCATGTCGATATAGTATCGCATTATGGCACTTTCTCACATTAAGCTTTCGGTTCAATTGTCTTAAGTCAAAGAGCAGACGCGTTATAATTCACGAGATATCAGCCAACCGGTCAACTAATGTGATTACAGTCAGAAAAACTAATGTCATGCAAAATGCGTTGCTCGACGCGCGCCTGCACGATCCTTATGCCTACCTCGGGCTGCACCGTGAGCAGGGTCAAACGCTGGTACGGGTGTTCCGTCCCTATGATGTGCAGGTGTGGATCAGGACAGCGGCCGGTTTTGAGCCGATGCAATGCATTCATCCGGATGGAATTTTTGAGTGGCGCGGCGACACTGCGCCTGCTATGCCTTACCGTTTGCGCATCGAGAAAAAAGGGGAACGGCATATCGTTTATGAGTTATTCGATCCGTACGCTTTTGCGCCGCAAATTTCCGATCACGATTTGTACTTGTTCAACGAAGGCAAGTTGTGGCAGACGTATCGTACCCTCGGCGCGCATCCGGTCAACAATGCCGGGGTGAATGGCATGCGTTTCGCGGTGTGGGCGCCGAACGCGGAGCGCGTCAGTGTGGTCGGCGATTTCAATCGCTGGGACGGGCGTATGCATCCCATGTGCGTGCATCACGCCAGCGGTGTCTGGGAATTGTTCATTCCGGAATTGCCGCCCGGTTCACTGTACAAATTCGAGATTCGCAACCGCGCCAGCGGTGAAGTTCTGATCAAAACCGATCCTTATGCCCAGTGCTTTGAGCTGCGTCCCCAGACGGCGGCATTGGCGCCCGCAGATAGCGGTTTTGACTGGCACGATGCGGCATGGATGACGCATCGTGCGAACTGGGACTGGCTGCATGCGGCAGTGAACATTTTTGAGATACACGCCGGCTCGTGGAAGCGCCATCCCGACGGGCGTTTTTATAGTTACCGTGAGCTGGCTCAGCACCTGCTGCCCTATGTGGTGGATATGGGCTACACGCATATCGAGCTGATGCCGGTTTCGGAGCATCCGCTGGACGAATCGTGGGGTTACCAGACCACCGGCTATTTTGCTGTCACCAGCCGCTATGGCTCACCCGATGATTTCCGCTTTTTTATCGATGCCTGCCATCAAGCGGGCATCGGCGTGATTCTGGATTGGGTGCCCGCGCATTTTCCGCAGGATGCGTTCGCGCTGGCGCGTTTCGACGGCACGGCGTTGTACGAGCATGAAGATCCGCGCCTGGGATTTCACCAGGATTGGGGCACGTACATTTTCAATTTTGGACGCAACGAAGTGAAATCGTTTCTGCTCTCCAGCGCGCATTACTGGCTGTCCGAATTTCATTTGGACGGATTGCGCGTCGACGCGGTCGCCTCGATGTTGTACCTCGATTACTCACGCAAGGAAGGCGAATGGCTGCCGAACAAATACGGCGGACGGGAGAATCTGGAAGCGATCGATTTCCTGCGCGATCTGAACGTCATGGTGCACGGCGAATTCCCCGGCGCGCTGACACTGGCGGAAGAATCCACCGCCTGGCCCGCGGTGTCGCGCCCGACCTATGTCGGCGGCCTGGGGTTTTCGATGAAATGGAACATGGGCTGGATGCACGATACGCTGTCGTATATGTGCCAAGATCCCATCTACCGGCGTTATCACCAGGACCAACTCACGTTCAGCCAACTCTATGCGTACAGCGAAAACTTTGTGCTGCCGTTCTCGCACGATGAAGTGGTGCACGGCAAAGGCTCGCTGCTCAACAAAATGCCCGGCGACAATTGGCAGAAATTCGCCAATGTGCGCTTGTTACTGACCTACCAAATGACCTGTCCGGGCAAAAAACTCAATTTTATGGGCAACGAATTCGCGCAGCGGCAGGAATGGCGTGTAAGCGCCGAGCTGGACTGGGGGTTGCTGCAACAACCCTTGCATGCCGGTGTGCAAGCCGCGCTGCGCGATTTGAATCGCTGCTATCAAAACACCCCGGCCCTGCATCAACTCGATTTTGCCGCCGAGGGTTTCCAGTGGATCGACTGCCAGGATGCCGATCAATCCACCATCAGCTACCTGCGGCGCGGCAAAGACGGCACATTCGTGCTGGTCATCCTCAACTTCACCCCGGTTCCGCGCATCGGCTACCGCATCGGCGTCCCCGCCAGCGGCATATACCGGGAAATTTTCAACAGCGACTCCGCCTATTACGGCGGCAGCAACACTGGCAATTTGGGCAGCATCGCCAGCGTGCAAATGCCGTGGATGGGATTCTCTGATTCGATTGCGATTACCTTGCCGCCACTGGCGGGGGTGGTGTTTGCGCTGGTTGATGAAAATCTTTCAAGCTAGTGATCTGATTATGTTTTGTAGACTTTTCTTCGATGCGCGATCACATGGATCGTGATATGGCGTTGTTCAGATTTCACAGTGTAGAGCACGCGCCAATCGCCGACTCGTAATTTGTATAAGTTCGCCAAAGAACCTGTCAGTGTCTCGGGCTGTACTTCATCGAAATGTTCAGCAAGCCACTCGATCTTTTCCACAATCCTTTTTGCGACGGGAAGATCAAGCTGCGAAAGGTCTTCGAGAGCCTGCGGTGTAAATTCAATGTGATATTTCAAGAAAGATTTAACCTGTCTTTGACTTCACGCAGGGAAATGCGGTCTTTCGAGTTCAGCGAAAGCTGAAGTCTTGCCTTGATCTCATCCGAAAGTTCGAGAAATTGATCGGGATCGGCTATTAGGTTTTGTAATTCTTCATGGACGACTCTTCGAATTAATGCCTGCAATTCATCGACAGTGAGATCGGCTGCTTTCATGTGAGGATCCTCTTTAATCATGGGATTAATGAAACAGAATTGGCATTATAACGGATCAATGTGGTGTCATGAAACAGGACTACAGTCGCATCGCGCGATAGCGATTTTGTGCTGGAAGAAGCGGAATACGCTAAGCATAAAGAAATTCTTTTTCCGGTTTTCATCGAGCGCGTGGAATGTCCGTGTGGATTCGGCCGCATTTAGACTGCGGATTTGGTTGAATGGAATCATCAAATGGAACACGCCGGGTTGGTTCAGTTATTGGCATCGCTGCGGGTACATTTGAATGATGCTATTGTTTCATCGCCGGATTTGATGGAACCGGCAAAGCCCGTCCAATCCATTCAATCCTTCGTTCAATCGCTACGAACACTTGACCAAACCTTTCGCAACAAGCTCAAATCCGGTGGTGAAGGGTCATTGATGGTGGTGATTCCCGCCGGGCGGTACGTGGCGGTTCCTGGGGTAATTTCGAGCTCCGGCATTTACGCTCAGCTTGTCGAGTTTTGTGTGGCATTGAGGAAACCAGAAGTAACTTAGGTTTTCGCATCACTAGGGATTTTTAATCTTTGTTCTTTGTGCTCTTGCCCTTTGCGGGGTGCAGGGGCGCAGCCCCTGCCGGTTTTATTTAAAGTTGAGTATTGGGTAGAAGGATAATGCGAAGCGCCACTGAGCGGAGTCTTGATCACAAATAACCCACCGGTATCGCATCCATGTGATCGGATATCGGTATCAGGGTATTCGCAAAACAGATCACTCCGCCATGCCCGATCGGCGTATCGAGATTTTCGAGCATGCTGAATCCTTTAAATTTCATATTGTGAAGAGCAGCCGATTTCTTGATTTCAATCGGATAAAGCGTGCCGTTTTCTTCAACGAGCAGATCGATTTCCCGCTTTTCTTTGTCGCGGTAAAAATAGATCCGGAGGCTGCGGCTATGGTGCAGGTAGGATTTGATGATTTCCGCGATAACCCAGGTTTCCAATATCGCGCCTGACATTGCGCCGCGCTCCAGAACATCGGCATTCAACCAGCCGGTCAAATAAGCGCAAAGACCGGTATCCATGAAGTACAGCTTGGGTGTTTTGACCAGCCGTTTGGTGCGGTTGTTAAAATAGGGCTGGAGCTGATAGATAATACCGGAGGCGTGCAGAACATTCAGCCATGTTTTAACCGTCACTTCGCTGACACCGGTATCCCTTGCCATATCCGCATAATTGATGAGCTGGGCTGTGCGCGCGGCGGCAATTTGCATAAATTTGTGAAAAGCGGCTGTGTCGTTGATATTCAGATACTCCCGCACATCGCGCTGGATATACGTAGAAACATAGGAACTGTAGAACTGTTCCCAGTGCTGGTCGTTGCGTTGCGCCACCATGTCCGGGTACGAGCCGCGCCATATTTTGTAATAGGTTTCCGGCATGGTGAGCGGTTTTGCGGTTTTCTGGCGGGATTTGAGTTGCGCCAGATCGGGCAGAAATGGCGGATCGTCGCTACGGTCTTGTTCTTCCGCTAATGAGATGCCTTGCAGTTGCAGCAGCGCAACGCGTCCCGCCAGCGATTCCGTGACATTTTTCATCATATCGAACTGTTGCGATCCGGTGAGCCAAAACAGTCCGTTTTGTCTGGTTTTATCAACCGTCATTTTGATGTAAGGAAACAGGTCCGGCGCGTACTGCACTTCATCAATCAGAACCGGAAGATTCAGCCTGTCGATGAAGCTTACCGGGTCTTGCTGCGCGGCCATGCGCAAGGAGAGATCATCCAGCGTGATATAAGTGCGCGATGGTTCCCGGATATCTTGCAATAGCGTGGTTTTGCCAACCTGGCGCGGCCCGGTCAGTAAAATGACTTTAAAGCGGGCGCTCGCTTCCAGGATCGCTTTCCCGAGAGTACGTGTGATATTTTTATCCATATTCCGGCTAATCCAAAGTCAGACTTCAGAATAGTCGGGGAAGAGTTTATTGTCAATCCGGGTGATGAGTGGTGAATTATCTTAGGGAAACGCTGATTAATTCGGCGAACGAGATGAAGCACGAGGCGCACGGAACACAGCAACC
>JAFEEI010000045.1:228-5330 GCA_018241205.1 Pseudomonadota bacterium | reverse complement strand
AGTCAATTAATCAGCATTTCCCTTAGTCTGCTGGAATAATGGCGCTACGCATAGAGACCTATGCAAGTTTGGTTATCGAATTTGAGAGGGATCGTACACCGGTTGAGGTGTGTTGCTAGATTTATGTGATCGGCAGATAGTAAGTACAAGAAAATATTCGTATGCAGAAATACTTTATCGCTCATGGGCTTCGATACGGTCGAATTTAAAATCCGCCGGTAATTTCCCGCGGTATTTTCTTAAACGGGCAAGAATTTCCCGTACTTCGGGCGTTTTGCTGATTTCCAGATTGCGCGATCCCGCGACATGAATTTCAATATCGTCGCCTTCTTTGAGATCCAATACTTCAACCACGGCGGCGGGTAATCTTACCGTAAACTATTACCCCATTTGGCAACTTGCATTTGTTAATCCTAAGATAATGATATACATAGATTTGTAGTATATCTTGAATTCGGCATTCACGGTTTTTGGTGTTTTGCGGTCAGATTTCATCGCAGCGCCACAATTGCGCAGCTCCTCTTACGCCGGAGCTGTCGCCGTGGATGTTTTTCAAGACCGGGGTGATGAGCTGGTCATTAAACACGTAATGCGCGACGCGGTTGCGGCCTTCGCTATACAGCCGATCGATGTTGGAAAGCCCGCCGCCAAGGACGATGGCATCCGGGTCGAGGATGTTGATGACCATCGTCAGGGCGCGGCCAAAGCGGTCGAAGAAACGCTGCATCGTGGCTTCTGCTAATGCATCGCCTTGCGCCGCCAGCGCCACAATGTCGTTGGCTTTGAATGCGTGATTGCCGCCGTGGCGGTGATAATCGGCGGCCAGGCCGGGGCCGGAAATGAATGTTTCGATGCAACCTTTTTGTCCGCAGTAACAATCCGGTCCGCCCATCTCCAGTATGTTGTGGCCCCACTCACCGCCGATGTGCTGGCGCCCTGGGTGCAGTTGCCCATTGAACACGATGCCGCCACCGACGCCGGTGCCCATGATGACGCCGAACACCACGCCGTAACCTTTGCCCGCGCCATCCAACGCTTCGCTCAACGCAAAGCAATTGGCGTCGTTGGCGATGCGCAGCGGCCGGTTCAACAGCCCTTGCAAATCCTCGAACAACGGCTGTCCGTTCAAACAAACGGTATTGGAATTTTTCATGGTGCCGCTGACCGCCGAGATCGCACCCGGCGTGCCGATGCCCACCGGACACTGCTGACCTATTTCCGCTTCCAGTTGCCTGACGAGTTGCGCAATGGTGTGCAAAATCGCCCAATAACCCGCCGCTTGCTGCGTGTCCATGCGCTTTCTCACCAGTTCATGGCCATCAGCATCCAGCACCACGCCTTCGATTTTTGTACCGCCGAGATCAATGCCGATGCGCATGTGCGAGCCTCGGACGGTTATGCCGCGTTGCGCGTGCCGCGCAAGTACAGCAACGCGCCGCTTGCCGACGAGATTTTGCCGTGCCGGCTACCGGCGCGCGCCATGTGATAATCGCCGGTATTGACCTTGAGATCGCCGAGATTGGCCGAACCGCGCAGCACGATGCATTCCTCGTCCTCATGGTGGCAATGCATTGGCAGGCTGGCGCCGGGTTCAATATCGGGCAGGAAAGCGCGATTATGTTGATCGAGGGTTTTGGCGCGCATGCCGGGGAGGATCTTGCGCCATTTACCTTGATTGCCGCGGATCGTGACACGCGGCGATTCCGCAGCGGCGCTGGCATGGATGCGCTGAAAAAGCTGCGCGCGGATGGTTGCGCGTTGCTGCTCGCTGGGTTGCGGCGGCTCCAATCCCTCAAGCAGCGTGGATTCTATTTTTTGCGCTTGCCCGGGATTTTCCGGATCAAGTGAGTAGCGTTTCTTCATCGTTCAAAGCCTTTGATTAAATCGTCCTCTAGCACATCGTGCAACTGTTTGAGCGCGCGCCGGATATGCGATTTGACCGTACCGAGCCATATCGGTGAAAGCGGCGATTTCTTCGTGCGTCAAACCGCGGAAGAAAGCCATCGCGACCAATTGCCGCTGTACCGTCGAGCTGCTGCAACGTCTGGTTCAGTTTCAGATTATGCTGCGTAGCCGCCAGCAAATCTTGCGGATCGCCGTCGTGCGACGGCTCGTCGAGCAATAGAACTTCCGGCTCCTCGCAAAGTTCAGCATCATCCGCTTTGCGTAAATAATCCAGCGCCCGGCTGTAGGCGATCGTCAGCAACCATACCATGACGTTACCGTGTTGCGCATCCGCGGCGCTGCTATCACTCATGTTTGTGCTGCTCGTCGTCACGCCCGGCCAAATCCTTCGCCTTAACGTTGGCCTTATTTTTTCTGTGCTGCAATATATCATCAGACATGCTTTTCCTCCCGTCGACAGTAAAAACATCACACCAGAAACTGCTGATAATAAGGCGTGGTAAACCGGCTACGCGCGAGTTTGCGGGGAATGCGCACGTCTCCCGGTTGCAGCTATTGCGTCTGGATCGGCGAAGGGTTTCCGCCCAGCGTATCGATGGCCAGCCGGTTATATTCTTGCGTGAATTTCTACCATAGCGGTTCGTTGGGATTGCAATAAATCGGATCAAATGAGCAGGAAACTCCCGGTCCGCCGGGCGGTGCACGAAATACGTGGCCCAGCCGGTAGGGGACGAAGCCGGTCTTATGTTATGCTCGAACGATTTCGTGGAACGGTACGTATGAATATCAATTTGACAATCAACGGACAGGTGCTCTCCGCGACTCTGGAGGACAACTCCGCCGCTCGCGACTTTCTCGGCTTGTTGCCGCTGACGCTGCACTTGGAGCTACGCCTCTACCGAGAAGATCGTACCACTGTCCAAGAAGCTCTCCACGGCCGGGGCACCAGCGGGAATGACGCCATCCATCGGCGACATCACCTACTACGCCCGTAGGGCAATCTGGCCATCTTTTACAAGGGCTTTGGTCATTCCGTTGGCCTCGTCAAGCTCGGTCACATCACGGGTGATATCCAGGTGCTGCGCGTCCGTGGGCCGCTGAAGGTACATATCGAAGTCGCTGCAACGAATGACACGTTCACCATTTTCAACGCACGATTTTTTGACAGGAGAGAACAATGGAGCTCAAACGCGCTGGATCTCAGCCTTCCATAAAAGGACCGGCCGAGTGGTTCACCGGCACGGTACGCATCGACCCGCTGAACAATCCGCCTGCGCCGGCCCGCGTGTCGTGCGCCGCCGTCACCTTCGAGCCGGGCGCGCGCACAGCCTGGCACAGCCATCCGCTCGGGCAGACGCTGATCGTTACCGCCGGCTGCGGCTGGATGCAGTGCGGAGGCGAAGCCATCGTCGAAATCCGAGCGGGCGATGTCATTTGGTGCCCGCCCGGTCATCGGCACTGGCACGGTGCATCGCCCACCACGGCCATGACCCACATCGCGATCCAGGAAGCACTGGATGGCAAGAACGTCGAGTGGATGGAGCACGTTACCGACGAGCAATATCTCGCAGGCCCTCCGAAGGCCTGACTCACACATTTGAGGAAAGAACATGAGTACTATTAGCTATGATTTTCGCGGGCAGATCGCACTGGTGACCGGTGCCGCATCCGGCATGGGCCTGGCCGCAGCGCGAGCATTTGCCGAGGCCGGCGCGTCGGTTGCCCTTGCCGATATCAGGGCGGACGTCCTGAGCGCCGTGACCCAAGAACTGGCGGCGGCAGGCCACCGGGTCATCGGCGTGCCCGGTGATATCTCCGATGAAGCCTATGTGAAGTCCCTCGTCGAACAGACGGTAACGGCTTTTGGGCGGTTGGACGCCGCTTTCAACAACGCCGGTATCCAAAGCCCAGCCGTGGAAACCGCAGACGTGACCAGTGAAGTGTTTGACCGCATCAATGCGATCAACCTGCGTGGCGTGTGGCTTTGCATGAAGTATCAACTGATCCAGATGCGCACGCAAGGCAGCGGGGCGATTGTCAACAACTCATCTTTGGGCGGTCTGGTAGGCGTCCCCGGTCGGGCTGCCTACCACGCTGCCAAGCACGGGCTGCTTGGGTTGACCAAGAGCGCGGCGCTGGAATACGCCGCACAGGGAATCCGAATCAACGCGATCTGCCCAGGCATCGTGGAAACGCCCATGGTCACCGACATGCTGAAAGGCGAAACGGCGGTCATGAAAGAGATGATGAAGGACGTTCCCATCGGCCGGCTCGGCACCGCTCAGGAGATCGCCGACGCGGTTCTCTGGCTCAGCAGCCCCGGCGCCAGCTTCGTGATAGGCGCCGCACTCCCAGTCGATGGCGGCTACACCGCACGCTAAAACGAAAGGTTGAACAGTATGAATACTCGGTTTCTGAAAATCGCCCTGTGCGCTACAACCCTGCAGGCGGCGGTCGCAGGTGCGACCGAGCCACAGGCAAACAGAGGCCCAGCAGATCACGCGCGCGGGCGACCAGCCCTCGGCTGCCGCCCCGGACGAATACTTTACCGGGCGCGTGCGTATCGACCCGGTCTGGCCCGCCGACAAGAACATCAATGCCTCCGGCGGCCTGGTCACGTTCGAGCCGGGTGCGCGATCAGCATGGCACACGCACCCTGCGGGGCAACGATTGGTGGTGACGGCCGGCGTCGGACTGACGCAGGAATGGGGCAAGACCGTGCGGTCATCCGTCCCGGCGATGTGGTCTGGTGCCCACTCGGCGTCAAGCACTGGCACGGTGCCGCACCCGGAACCGCCATGACGCATCTAGCCGTCACCGGCACGGTGGATGGCAAGAACGTCACCTGGATGGAGAAAGTCACCGATGAGCAATACAACACTCGATAGACGCCGCACGGCGCGCTTTCGCGCCGGTGTGCTGGCCATCGCCCTGGGTCTGGCCGCCGCATCGAGCCAGGCATCCCATGCGCAGGAGAACCAGCCAATGAACCAAGCATCAGTCAATGCACCCAGTGCCTCCGAAACCCTCACCGCCCGCCAGCAGGCCATCGTGCCTATCGCGGCCTTTGCCGCCGCAGGCGACATTGCCAAGCTGAACACCGTCCTGAACCAAGGGTTGGATGCTGGCATGACGGTCAGCGATGCCCGTGAAATCCTGGTGCAGCTCTATGCCTATGCCGGCTTTCCGCGCAGCCT
>JAFEEI010000045.1:0-211 GCA_018241205.1 Pseudomonadota bacterium | reverse complement strand
GCGCAAGCAGCGCGGCATCCAGGATGCGCCGGGCCGTGCACCCAGCCGCCCTATCCCGAAGGGTGATGCGCTGCTGGCCGCAGGTACGGCCAATCAAACCAAGCTGTCGGGCGGGCCGGTCGCAGGGCCGTTGTTCGATTTCGCGCCGACGGCCAACGAATACCTGCGCACCCACCTGTTCGGCGATATCTTCGAGCGCGACAACCTCGAC
>JAFEEI010000044.1:65592-66382 GCA_018241205.1 Pseudomonadota bacterium | reverse complement strand
CTCCCAGCTGAGCTATACCCCCCTGATCAAAGGAAGGGGGATTATACTGATGCCATGATGGCTTGTAAAGCTTGTAAAGCAAAGATCATCCAGGAAAACTGCCAAGGTGGCTATTCATGCGCTTAAGTGTTTCTTCCCGTCCAATCAGCGCCAAGATGGCGTCGATCGAGGGCGTGTGGACTTCGCCGGTTACCATGACTCGCAGCGGCATGGCAATTGCCGGTAATTTGACATTGTGTGCTTTGGCGGCGGTTTTTATTTCCTGATGAATCGCTTCGCGTGTCCATTCAATCCGTTTGAATATTTCCATCAGGCCGGTCACGATCGGTTTGGCAGCCGCAGTCAAATGTTGTGTTTTCAGCTCTTCGGCGGGCTCCAGCGGGCGGTAAAAGTACACTGCGGCATCGGCCAGTTCTTCGATGGTGTTGACGCGTTCCTTGAGCAGCCCGACGACTTGTGCCAGATCCGGGCCGCCGTCGAGACGGCAATTATCATTCGCTAGAAAAGGCGCAACCAGTTCAGCCAGACGGGCATTATCTGTTGTTTTCAGATATTGCTGGTTGATCCAATGCAGTTTCTCCGGATTGAATTTTGCTGGAGAACGGCTGATTGCGGACAAGTCGAACCATTCGACCAATTGCTCGCGGCTGAAAATTTCCTCGTTGCCGTGCGACCATCCCAAGCGCGCCAGATAATTCAATAATGCTTCCGGCAGATAACCGTCGTCGCGGTATTGCATGACCGAGACCGCGCCGTGCCGTTTCGACAAACGCTCGCCATTGGCGCCCAA